>DAHVZZ010000107.1:0-1783 GCA_027323785.1 Acidobacterium sp.
GTCCCATTCTGCCGCGGCGTCAGCTCAAACCTGCTGGAAAGATCCGGCAGAATCGTCCCCAGCATCGCGGCAATCATGCCGTAAACAAAAATCGCCACCACGGCGGCTACAATCAGCAAGGCAATTCTCCTTTCGCATGCCTCCGCACCCCATCAAATCCTACGTCTGTCGCAGGTCAACACCAATCCGGATGCCCCGTCTCTCGCAGACAGGCGGGATTAACGCTGGTCGGGCGACTCTCCCACTCCAAACTCCTCTGTGTCCTCCGCGTCCTCTGTGGTGAAGGATTTTCCACTCAGCCCTGCGCCACTGTCTTCCACACCCGCCGACGGCTGCTCTCCAGTTCGGCCTCCAGAATCCGCAGCTGCCGCAGCCCGTCCTTAAACTGCGGATAATCCCGCTCCGCTCCTGCATCCGCCACCGACCGGTAGAATCGCCGGAACACCTGCTTGAACGTGTCGTCGTACCCCTCGCTGTGTCCGCCCGGCAAATCCGCAAACCCGCTCGCCGGTCCCCGCAGCAGCGCCGGATCCTTCACCGTCACCCGGTTCGCCTCATCCCGCAGCCCCATCCACAGCTCGTCCGGACGCTCCTGATCCCACGCCACGCCCGCCTTCGTTCCATAAATCTCCAGGCTCAGCCGATTCTTCCGCCCCGCTGACACCTGGCTCGCCGTCATGCTTCCCCGCGCCCGTCCCATCCGGAACACCACCGCGCCCATGTCCTCGGTGTCCACCGCCGTGTCGACCGTCTCTCCGGTCGCGGCCCTCTTGTTCGCAAACGTCTCCATCGGTCCCTGCGGCTTCTTCCGCGTCTCAAAGAACGTCTGCAGATCGGCGCACAGCTCCGTCACCCGCAGCCCCGTCACATGCTCCGCCATATCGAACCAGTGCGACCCCACATCCGCCATGCACCGCGACGCCCCGCCCATTTCCTGCGTCACTCGCCAGTTCCAGTCCGTCTCATACAGCAGCCAGTCCTGCGAATACGTTCCCTGCACCACCAGCACCTCGCCCAGTTCGCCCGCTTCCCGCAGCCGCCGCATCTGCTGCACCATCGGGTAGTACCGCAGGTTGTGACACACACAGTTACACATTCCCTTTTCCGCCGCCAGAGTCGTCAGGTACTCGGCCTCCTGCACCGTCACCGCCAGCGGTTTTTCGCACACCACATTCTTGTCCGCCAGCAGCGCCTGCTTCGCCTGCTCAAAGTGCAGCGCATTGGGAGTGCACACATGCACCGCCTCAATCGACTTGTCCGCCAGAATCGCCTCCAGCGTCATCCGCGGCACATCGAACGCCGATCCCAGCCGCTCCGCCGCCTCCGCATTCCGGCCCCAGATCCCCGCGACCTCCACATGCTCCACCCGGCGCAGCGCCTCCAGATGCACCCGCCCCATAAACCCCGTCCCCAAAACCGCCGTCCGAATCCGTCTCATATCTCCACTCCCCAGATCGCTATCCGCTTCATCGCTACCTGCTGACTGCTGACCGCCTCACCCCTGACTGCTTTATCCCTGGCCGCTGCCTCTACACCCACCACGCCGCGCCCGGCTTCTCCCGCACCACCAGCCCGTTCAAAAACTCCGCAGCCCGCGTCAGCCCTTCCTCCGCCGACAGCAGCGAGTCCTCATGCTCAATCGAGAGCACCCCGTCGTACCCATACATGCGCAGCGTGGATACAAATTCCTTCCACCATTCCGCGCCGTGCCCATACCCCACGGTCCGGAACAGCCACGACCGCCCGCGCTCCTCCGTATAAGGCTTCGTATCCAGCACGCCCG
>DAHVZZ010000111.1:0-2741 GCA_027323785.1 Acidobacterium sp.
AATGGGCCTATGCCCGCACCTATCAGAACTCCAACGAACGCAGCCAGGAGCTTCGCCCCTGGCTGCACCAGTACAACTGGCATCGTCCGCATGGTAGTCTCGGCTGGTCGCCACCCGTCAGCCGATCAGCCCTCGATCGGAGCAACCTGTTGACACTCCACAGCTAGCGGAGCGTCGATGCCTGCGAGTTGCGCTCTATAACAATCCAAAGCGGTTGTGGGTGGCATCTTGACGTGTCGGACGGGCGGGGTTAACTTGTCCGACATGGGCGAAGAAAAAGAGAATACGCTCTTTCCGATTCTCACCGGCCCGGTGGGGATTGCCCGGCTGGCCGCCACGGGCGAGGCGGCAGGCCGATCCGGCGGCAAAGAGGGGATGGAGGTGGAGTTCCGGACGATGGCGGTGCGTTCGGTGCTGAACCGCGTGACCTCGAAGAGGATGAATTTCTTCGAGTGGAGCATCAATCCGTACCGCGGGTGCGAATTCGGCTGCCGGTACTGCTACGCGCGATACACGCACGAGTTCCTCGACCGGGACGACCCGGAGATGTTCGAGCGGGAGATTTATGTGAAGCAGCATGCGGCGTGGCTGCTGCGGCAGGAACTGCGCCAGGTGCGGGAGGGTGAGGAGATCGCGCTGGGGACGGCGACCGATCCGTACCAGCCGGTGGAGCGGCGGGCGCTGGTGACGCGGAGTCTGCTGGAGGTGCTGGCGGAGCAGAAGGGGCTGCGGCTGGGGATAGTGACCAAATCCACGCTGATCGAGCGGGATGTGGATCTGCTGCGGCGGATTGCGGAGCGCAACACGGTGCGCATCTGCCTGACGATCACGACGCCGGACGCGGAACTGGCGAGGGTGCTGGAGCCGCGCGCGCCGCGCCCGGACCTGCGGTTCCGGACGGTAGAGCGGCTGCGGGCCGCGGGGCTGCGGACGGGGATTCTGTGTTCGCCGCTGCTGCCGGGTATTACGGATACAGCGGCGGCGCTGGACGAGATGGCGCTGCGGGCGAAGGCGGCGCGGGCTAGCTTTATGGGAGCGCAGCCGCTGTTTCTGAAGCCGTGTTCGCGGCCGGTGTTCATGGCGTTTGTCCGGCAGCATTTTCCGGAACTGGAGCGGGCCTATGAGACGCGGTATGCCGCGCAGGCGTTTGTGGGCAGGGTGTATCAGGAGCGGGTACGGAGCCTGGTGCGGATGGTGGTGCAGAAGCACGGACTGGGCGGGCGATTCGACGATGCGCGGCGGAAGAGTCCGGGGATGGCATGGCCGGTGCAGGGCGAATTGTGGAGGGACGGGCAGGCATCGTGATGGAATTTGAGGTGAATGCGGCACTGTTGTCCAGGTATAATTTCGCCAACCCCTCTTCCCCCACAGGGTTAAATACCGTTTCGGTACTCGCGGGCCGCGGGCGCTCGACCATTGATGCGGCAACGCGGTTGCCGGTTTTTGGTTGTGAGAGTCTGTATTGCATGAGAGGTCACCGCGGAGGGGAATTGCGTCCGCGGACGGGAAGGAACGGAGAAGTTGGGCCACAAAGCGCAAAGCCGGCGAGGCTGGAGGAGAGGAAGCCACTCCTTCACACTGCTGATCTATGCGCCGACGTCGCTCGCGATTCTGATCACCGGAGTGTTGTGGCGGAGCCGGGAACCGTGGAGCGCGGGCATGGCAAGCCTGTGCGCGGTGGGCGCGGCTGGCCTCTGGACGCTGGGCAGAACCGCTCTGACGGAGCGGGAAGAAGGTTCGGGCAGCATCACGCGGCCCCTGGCGCTTGGATTTCTCAGCCTGTTTGTTACGGAAGCTGTGGGCGAAACGCTGTCCACGCACGTTCTGCATCTGGGCGGGTCCACGGTAGTGCTGTGGCGCGGCGTCTGGGTGCAGTGGGCGGTCACGCTGTGCGTTCTGGCGGCAATGCCGCGACTACGCAGTGTCATCCTGAAGAATGAGGAGAGGGAGCACGAGCGGTTTCTGGCGGCCGCGGAAAACACGCTGGACGACTTCTACATCTTCGACGGCGTTGCAGACAAGACCGGGCAGATTGTGGATTTCCGGTTCAACTACGTCAATCCCAACGCGGAGCGGCGGCTGGGCAGGAGCCGGGAAGAGCTGAAAGGGAAAATCCTGACGGAAGTGCGCCCGTTCATGATTCGCTCCGGGCTGATCGAGAAGTACCGCGAGGTGGTGCGCACGGGCGTGCCCTACACCTGCGAGGTTTTTCTGGACGACGAGATGATCCGCTCCACCTGGCTGAACGTGCAGGTGGTGAAGCTGGGAAACGGCATTGCGATCACCAGCCGCGATGTGACGGAGCGGAAGCGGCTGACCGACCACGTGAACTATCTGGCGCATCACGATTCGCTGACGGGGCTGCCGAACCGTGCGCTGCTGCTGGAGAGCCTGCACAAAGCGATTGTGGCGGCGGCGGCCGATCCGCATCCGCTGGCGGTCTTTATGGTGGATGTGGACTTCTTCAAGCGGATCAACGACACGCTGGGCCACGCGAGCGGCGATACGGTGCTGGCCGCGGTGGGGGCGCGGCTGCGGGCGGCTGTGCGGGATTCGGATCTGGTGGCGCGGCTGGGCGGAGACGAGTTTGTGGTGGTGCTGCCGAGCGTGCGCGGCATGGAGGATGTGCGGCTGTGCGGCAGGAAGCTGATCGAGAGCGCCTCGCGCCCGGTGGATGCCGGGGGAAAGAAAATCGAGATCACGCTGAGCGTGGGCGTGAGCCTCTTTCCCGAACATGGGAA
>DAHVZZ010000116.1:0-2538 GCA_027323785.1 Acidobacterium sp.
CAACCCCGGCCTTCTTCGCCGAGCGCAACGCCATCGATTCCCGCTTCGCCGGCAAAGTCGTGCACCAGGGAGATCCCTACGCGCCCTTCCGTCCCGTCGCCCCGCTGCCCCACATTTCCCACGAATAGTACCAGCGGTAACCTCGGCACGCGCTCCGTGGTCTGCTCTAATGGGACCGATGATCGGACGAGCAAGCGCTCTGCTGGCCCTTCTGGCTGCCCTCTGCGGCCCGCCAGCGGCGTCCGCCCAGCAGCCGTCCGGAAACAATCCACGTCCGCCACGGCCCAGC
Organism: Acidobacterium sp.; assembly: GCA_027323785.1. GTDB lineage: Bacteria > Acidobacteriota > Terriglobia > Terriglobales > Acidobacteriaceae > Palsa-343. The sequence goes on from DAHVZZ010000116.1 coordinate 290, forward strand.
AGCGCGGCGGCAATCCGGGCCGAGGCCGCCACAGCCTTCGCCCCCGACCCAAACCTGAAACCTCCGGCCTACCGGACCAGCACAACCAGCGTCGAGATTCCGGTGCTCGTGTCGTCCCCGAATGGCCGGATCGTCCGCCGGCTGAACCCCGCCGACTTCACCGTCTCGGACAACGGCGTCCGCCAATCGGTGCAGCTCGAAGCCCGGCCCAGCGCCAGGCCGGTGTCCCTCCTCGTCTGCGTCGAACGGAGCCGGCAGATCGCAGGAGAATTCAGCAAAATTGCCGCCCTCGGGCCGCTGCTGAAACCGTTTCTCTCGCAGAGTCCCGGCCCGGATCCGAACTCCGAAACCGGCCAGGCAGCCCTGGTCGTCTTCGATTCCAAACCGACCTGGGTCGAACCGTTCAGCGCAAACACTGCGGCCATCGCCCAGGATCTGCAATCCATGCCGCAGGGCGACGGTGGAGCGGCGATTCTCGACGCTGTCGGCTACTCGATCAATCTCCTCGAGAAGCAGCCGGCGAACCGCAGGCGGATTCTCCTGCTCATCGCCGGACCGCAGGATCGCGGAAGCCGGAACTTCGACATCCCCGATCTCGTCGAGCGGCTGGGCACCAGCAACGTGCTGGTGGTGAGCCTGATTCTCTCGCCATCGAAGACGGCGGTTCGGGAATGGGCCTCCGGCCATGTGGACTCTGGACCGCGGCCGAATTTGTTGGCGCCGCTGCTGACGACGGTGGAGGCGATGCGGCAAAATATTCCAGGAACTCTGGCGTCGCTCAGCGGCGGCGAATCAGTTCCGCTGACACGGGAGAAGAGCTTTGGAAAAATACTGGCGGAGGCTGCAATCGACGCGCGGGATCGCTACATTTTGAGCTTCCGCCCGCTGAATCCAGCACCCGGAATGCACCTGATCCGGGTCTCAGTGACAGAACATCCCAGCGCGCAGGTCACAGCCAGCAATAGCTATTGGGCAATCGAACGCGAACACCAGCTCGGAACCAACTGAACTCGACACAGTCCTGACGCCAGAAGGACTGGATTTGCATCCAAGTCACAGGCTCATTAGTCACAGCAGAATGGAGAATCGCCGTGGGCGAACACGTAAAGTTGCAGGCGGAAGATGGACATGAATTGGACGCGTACGTCGCACGTCCGGAAGGAACACCGATCGCCGGGATCGTCGTCGTTCAGGAAGCTTTTGGCGTCAACAGTCACATACGATCCGTCGCGGACGGCTACGCAAAAGATGGCTTCCTGGCTGTCGCGCCGGCTCTGTTCGACCGGATCGAGCGCGGCGTGGAATTCGGCTACAGCGATGAGGATTTGGGCAGGGGGATTGCGATTGCACGCCAGGGCAAGCCGGAAGACTGGGTTAAGGATGTGGCTGCGGCGCTCGCGTTCGCTCGCCATGAAACCGGGAAGAAAGCCGGCGTCATCGGCTACTGCCTCGGTGGAACCGTGGCCTGGCTGGCTGCAACAAGGCTGAAACCCGATGCGGTGGTCGGATACTATGGCGGCAATATCCTCACATTCGCGGCCGAAAATCCGAAGGCGCCGGTGATGCTGCACTTTGGCAAAGAGGACCAGCACATTCCGAAGGAAAAGATTGACAGCGTCTTCATGGCCGCGCACCCCAAAGTCCCGGTCTACTGGTACGACGCCGGACATGGCTTTAACTGCAACGACCGGGCCAGCTACAATCCCGAAGCGGCAAAACAGGCGCGGGAGCGCTCGCTGGCATTTTTGAAGAAGAACCTGACTGCATGACGGAAAGACCAGGCCCGGAGAACGGCATAGCAGCAAACCCACGCAGACGCGGACAAACCACTCCTACCAACAGCAGGCAGGCACGCGGACGAGACTTCTCGCATGCCTGGCGGGCGCTCCGTCATCGAAATTTCCGCCTCTTCTTCGGCGGCCAGAGCATATCTCTGGTCGGCACGTGGATGACGCGAATTGCAACCGCCTGGCTGGTGTACCGGATGACCGGCTCCGCGCTGTTGCTGGGCACCGTCAGCTTTGTGGGGCAGATTCCGACCTTCCTCCTCGCTCCATTTGCCGGCGTGCTGGTGGACCGCGCCAATCGCCGTCAGGTTCTCCTCTGGACCCAGTCGCTCGCAATGCTCCAGTCACTGCTGCTGGCATGGCTCACCCTCGCGCATCTGATCACCATTCCGGAAATCCTGGTCCTCAGTGCATTCCAGGGGCTCATCAACGCCTTCGACATGCCGGGTCGGCAGTCGTTCA
>DAHVZZ010000148.1:0-2890 GCA_027323785.1 Acidobacterium sp.
ATTCCGGGACTGCCGAACTACTTCAACCACTTTTCCACGGGAATGGTGTGGAGATTCTGAGGGGTGTGGGATAGAAGTATGGCCGGTTCTTCTATCCCGGCAAAGCTTTAGTAGACAGCAGATCGGCGGGGGCCACCGAAGTGGTAGCAGATGCCTTCGGTGATGGACATGGAGTCGAGGCCGGGATTGCTGGGCACCATGAAGGCGTCAGAGAAGTGGAGATCGCTGAAGCCGACGCGGAAGCCGAGGCGGCGGTGAATGTGAAACTCGGCGCCCAGACCCATCTGCAGGTCGAAATTGAGGTACGAAGCGTTGTGCGAGAGCGCCTTGTGGGTGAAGGCGAAGAGACCGCCTTTCATGATGAGGTAGGGCTTTACTTCCCTGTTGCTGAACCACATCATGCGGAGCCCGATGGGCTCGATGCCGATGCCGCGATTGATCTGCCGTGAATTGCCGAGGGGATCGCCGAAGGCGTCGGTTTTGCCAGGCTGGTTGAGAACGATGACGGGCAGGAACTCGGCGACGTAGTCCATCTGGGCACCGGCGAAGCGGCCCCAGGTGTGGCGGTCGTATTCAACGCCGGCGGTGGTGATCATGCTCCACCAGCTATAAGCAAACATGTGGAAATGGCCGAAGGAGCGGAGGCCTTCGAGGACGATCTCGCTCTGGGGTTGCCTGTGCACCGGCGGCGGAGTGCGGATGATGGCCGGATTGGCGGAAGGGGCGTGCGGAGCCTGGGCGGTGGCCGCAAGGGGAACGAGGCAACAAGCGATGAAAATGGCAGACGCCCGGCCGAAGCGGCGAGAACGGGCGAAGGACACACAGCCATGCAGAAGACGAAGGACGGCGGGGCGAGATTCGAGCGATATCCGAGTCAACAGCGTTCAGTGCCTCCTGGGCAAAGTGCGATGGTCGTGCGAATCAAGGGGAGACAGCGGGGAGCTGTAGAGAAAGTATATTGACCGCCGCGCTCATTGCACCAGCACGAGTGGACGAAGGCGACAAAATGGTGCAGAGACAAGGGTTATGGAATTTTGGATGAGGATGGCACGCGGCGTGCAGGATAAGTGGGCTGGCCGCCGGAAGCGCAGACAAATTCAAAGAGCGCGGCCAATTTGTTGGAAACAGGCAGGCAAAAACTGCACGAGAGCTGGGAAATTGAGGAAGTGCCCACAATGGTTGATGCAAATGCTGAAGAATTTACCGATTTGGGGAATTCCCGGGAAAGAATAACGGCTCCGCTGACGATGACCACCATCATTTCGGTGGGAACAGAGGCGGGAATTTTGCGAAAGCGGCAACAGGAAATCGCGAGCCGGACGGGAATGCGGGTGCGGTGGATTCCGCCGAGCGAGGCGGAGGTTATGGCGCGAAGGCCGGGAAAACATTTATGGATGTTCTGTGCCACCGTGGAGTATTCGCAGGCGATGTATCTGGCGTGTAGCGTGCGGAGGTGCAGTCCGGAGAGCCGGATGCTGCTGCTGAAGGAAGAGGCTCTGCGGGAAATTGAGAAGCCCCTGTTCGACGAGGTGGTGCGGATGCCGGCGAGCATGGAATCGATTGTGAGCGCGGTGCGGCGGCTGGCGCGGAGGTAGAAAGATGGTGGCCTCGATTGCGTCCGCCGCGCGGGACCGATAGACTCCGAATCAAATGGGACGGAAAGAGGAAGACGCCGAGCGGCTGGTGAGCGCGGCGCGGGCGGAAGACGAGAATTCGTTCGAGCTGAAGCTGCGTCCGCGAAGGCTGCGGGAGTTTATCGGCCAGGAGAAGGCGAAGGAGCAGCTGGCGATTGCGCTGGAAGCGGCGCGGACGCGGGGCGAGGCGCTGGATCACGTACTGCTGTTTGGGCCTCCGGGGCTGGGCAAGACGACGCTGGCGACGATCATCGCGAACGAGCTGGATGTGGGGTTCCAGCAGACGTCGGGACCAGCGCTGCAGATCCAGGGGGATCTGACGGCGATCCTGACGAACCTGCGGGAGCGGCAGGTTCTGTTTCTGGACGAGATCCACCGACTGCAGCCGGTGCTGGAAGAGAAGCTGTACACGGCGCTCGAAGACTACAAGCTGGACATCATTATTGGACAGGGTCCGGCGGCGCGAACGCACGTGATGGAGATTAAGCCGTTCACGTTTGTGGCGGCGACAACGCGGCCGGGACTGCTGTCGAGCCCGCTGCGGTCGCGGTTCGGGATTCTGCTGCGGCTGGAGTTCTACACGGACGACGATCTGCGGTTTATTGTGCGGCGATCGGCGGAAGTGGTGGGGATCGAGATCGACGAGGACGGCGCGGCAGAGATCGCGATGCGGTCGCGGGGCACGCCGAGAATTGCAAATCGGCTGCTGCGGCGGGTGCGGGATTATGCGCAGGTGCGCGGGCCGGGACGGATCGACCGGGAGACGGCGTGCCAGGCGCTGAAGATGCTGGAAGTGGATGCGCACGGCTTTGACGAGCTGGACCGGCGGCTGATGCTGACCATCATTGAGAAGTACGACGGAGGCCCCGTGGGTCTGGGGACTCTGGCGGCGACGCTGGCGGAGGAAGAAGACGCGCTCGAAGAGGTGTACGAGCCGTTTCTGATCCAGATTGGATTTCTGGACCGGACGCCGCGAGGACGGATGGCGACGCGGCTGGCGTATGAGCATTTTGGGATTCCCATGCCGGGACATACGAACCGGCTCTTCTGAGAGCCTGCGTTTCTCGCCGAGAGAAATTTCGCGGGAGAAGAAGTGCGGACGCTTCGCGTTTTCCCGCCTCCCTGCGGGAGACGGGGCAGCCGCGGTGGTGGCCCGGTATGGATTTGGGACGGTAGTATCGAGTGGCGCGTGTTTTGGCTGACTGATGGCGCGCTGATGAGGACATTGCCTTGAGATCGATCCGTTTTGGACTGCT
>DAHVZZ010000175.1:0-1821 GCA_027323785.1 Acidobacterium sp.
GGCTGGTGCTGCTGGTGGCGCATGTGCATCACGGCATTCGGGGTGCGGCGGCGGACGAGGATGAGCAGTTTGTACGGGAGCTGGCCGGGCGGATGGGGCTGGAGTTTCTGGCGCATCGGGTGGACACGCCGGCGACGGCACGCGACCAGAAACAGACGATGGAAGAGGCAGCGCGGGAGCTGCGCTATGCGTGGTTCCGGGAACTGCTGGCGGCTGGCCGCGCGGACGCAGTGGCCACGGCGCACACGCTGGACGATCAGGCGGAGACGGTGCTGCACCGGCTGCTGCGCGGGGCGTGGACGGAGGGGGTGAGCGGGATTCATCCGATGGTGGCGTGCGCGCCGGGCTTGATTCTGCGGCCGTTCCTGGGCGTGCGGCGGACGGAGATTGAGGCGTGGCTGCGGGAGCAGGGGCAGACGTGGCGCGAGGACGCCACGAACGCGGACACGACGTATACGCGGAACCGGATTCGGCACGAACTGCTGCCGGCGCTGGCGGAGTTCAATCCGCGGGTGGCGGAGCAGCTGGCGCACATGGCGACGATTGCGCGGGATGAGGAAGCGTATTGGGAGGCGGAGCTGCGGCGGCTGCTTCCGGGGCTGGTGCTGCCGGGCAAGCCGGTGCGCGGCGGCGGACGGGCGGTGTCCACGCATCCCGAAGAGGGCGGCGCGGGGATGGAGCTGGAACGGCTGCGGGCGCTGGCTCCGGCGGTGCGGCGGCGGGTGCTGCGGGCGGCGGCGGAGGGGCTGGGTTGCGGGCTGAACTTCGAACAAACGGAGCGGCTGATGGCGATGTGCGGGCCGGAGGGTCCGCGTCGGCAGGAGCTGACGGCGGAGCTGCGGGCGGAGAGGACGGCTCGGGAGCTGCGGCTGATGCGGGGCGGGGCGGCGTCCGGTGCGGGTTCGGTGAGGGCGGCGGAGGTTTACGAGCTGCCGATTCCGGGCGAGGTGACGGGGCTGGGCGTGACGCTGCGGGCACGTCTGACCAGGGATGCCGCGGGAACGGCGCAGGAACCGGCGATTTTGCGGACGCCGAAGGCGGGAGATCGGGTGACGCTGCGGCACTCGCGCGGGCCGAAGCCGCTGAAGGAGATTTTTGAGCGGATGAAGGTGGAGGCCGAGGCAAGGCCCTCCTGGCCTGTGCTTGAGTGGAAAGGGCAGATCGTATGGATGAAGGATGTGGTGGTGGATGGGGCGGTGGGATTTGTGGTGGAGGAGAGGGAAGCGCAGCAGTTCGCGGACTGAAGGTGCGAGAATGGCTGCGCCGGATAATCCCGCAATGATGAACAGGTCTCTTCGCACGGTGCTCGGTGAATCCCATGTGGCCATGGCCGCTGTGGCTCTGCTGGTGCTCTGGTGCGCCGAGAACGTGCTGACCGGATTGGCAGAGTGTTTGCGGCAGCTCTGGATATGGGGATTGTGGATTGTCTCCGTCGGAGGGTTCCCGAGTTTCTCCAGAGCAGAAATGGCGCTGCAGGAGAGTCGTTTCGTTGGCTGGGCGGGCCTGCTGCTGGAGGGTTTGTTCGAGTTCGTTTTCGCCTGGCTTGTGTCGCGGTGGGTTTATGGCACGGGTCCGCTGCAGATACTGCGGAGACTGGGCAATTCTCTGATGGAGAAGCGAAATGCCTGAACGCGTGAGAGCGGCCCTGGTGAGGAGTTATGTTCGCGCGATCGTCACCGGATGGCTGATGGCACTGGGGCTGATCGATGCGGTACGGATTTTCACAACGCCTCTGTCCATCCAGCTGATGCGATCACAAACGAGGAATTGGCCATATGCTCCCTTCCAGTTTGGGAAGCATCCCTGGCTTGCGGCGCTGCC
>DAHVZZ010000179.1:0-6077 GCA_027323785.1 Acidobacterium sp.
TTCTGGTCGCGCGAGAGGGTTTCCACCCAGACCACGTGCGAGTTCACCCATCCGAACCGCGGAATGTAGTCGTTGCCCACGCTGATCGGAATCTTCAGCCAGTGCGTCGGTCCGCCGTGAACGCCAACCACACCCACGCGCACGCCGGGATTGGGGTCGCCGGGCTGCGGGTAGCGCTGCTCGTGCACCGTGGGATGCACCAGCGTGTAGTTCACCAGCGGATACGTGGGAACGTGCGTCTCGTTCATCTGCAGATAGGCAATCTTCGTCGAATCAGGCGACCAGAAGTAGTTGCTGCGGACGTTCAGCTCTTCCAGATATACCCAGTCCACTTCACCGTTCAGAATTGTGTCCCGGCGCGAGCTGGTCAGCGCCATCGGCTGTCCCGAGGTCGTGGCCGGCTGCACATACAGATTGTGATTGCGAATGTAGGAAATGTAATTGCCGCTGGGCGAGAACTTCGGATCGTCGCCGCTCTGCATGCCGGAGTTGCCGATCTGCACGCCGTCGCCGCCATTAATGTCGAAGAGCCACAGCTCGCCATTGGTGTCGAAGAGGAGATGCTGCGAATCCGGCGACCAGATATAGTCCGGCTCGCCGTAGCGCGCTCGGTGATCGGAAGCACGGTTGCTGATGTGCGCGTCGAGCAGCTTTGCGATCTTCGCCGCCGGAATCAGCGTCTTCGGATGCATGTTGGGCGGCTCAATCTCCAGAAGGCTGCCCTTCTTTCCAATCCATGTGGCGCGCGCGCCGTTGGGCGACCAGCTCATGCCCTCCGGCGGATTGCCGGTCAGGCTGTTGGATGAACCCCAAATCTCAGAGACGGTCCAGGGATGACTCACCTGAGCGATGAGGGACTGCGGCATCAGGGTGGTAGCGGCGGCCAGCGCAAAAACCAGCAGATGCGGGCCGTACTTGCAAAAGGTCCTGCGATCCAAAACGAACTCCAGTTTGGCCTGGCGTCGACATGGAGAGCCAGGGAATTGGGTGAAAGAGAATTCTAATCCCTGCAACCTGCCGCGAGCGCCGCAAGATGGCCATCCGAACCATCCCCGACAGGTCGCCCCGTCCGCGGGCAGCCGGTCCGCCACCGGTGGTATCCTGCAACTTCCAGTTATGCGCCCTGAACTCGAACAGCTGATCCGCGTACAAACCATTGATGGAGAGATCGCGCAGGTGCGCGAGCAAATCGCCGCCCTGCCCAAACGGCTGGCTCTCCTGGAGTCGCGCCTGGCCGCCGAGAAAACGGCCGTCGAACAGGCCCGACAAACCATCCGCGACGAGGAAGCCCTGCGAAGGCGCCTGGAAAGCGACCTGAAGGATCAGCAGCAGAAGATCATCAAATTCCGCGAGCAGTCGTCGAGCGTCAAGACCAACGAGCAGTACCGCGCGATCCAGAACGAAGTGGGCTTCGCCGAAGCGGAGATCCGGAAAATCGAGGATCGCGAACTGGAGAGCATGGAGAAGTCCGAGAGCCTCACCAGGTCGCTGCGCGAAGCGGAATCGAAGCTGGCTGACAACATAAAAGTTGTCGAAATCGAGCAGGAAGACGCCCGCAAAGCATCAGCGGAACAGGAGCAGCGCCTGAAGGACCTGACGCAGCAGCGGGACCAGATGCGCACCGGCATTCCCGAGGACCTGCTGCGCACCTATGACCGGGTCTCCTCGTCGTCGCGGGCCACCGGCGTTGCCTATGCCCAGGGCCAGCGCTGCCTGAGCTGCCAGATGGCTCTGCGTCCGCAGATGTGGAATCAGGTTCGTGAAGGCGAGATCCTTACCTGCGAATCCTGCGGCCGGCTGCTCTATTACGATCCCAGGCGGGAGCCACAGCCGGAACCGGAACCCGAAAAACCCAAACGCGGCAGAAAGGCTCCCGAAGCGGGCGTGGAATGAAGCGCATCGCCATCGACATGGACGAAGTGCTCGCTGACACCCTGGCCGAGCATATCGCGCGCTACAACCGCGATCATGGCGAGGCCATCACCAAAGCCGATCTGAAGGGCAAATGGCTGTGGGACATCGTTGCCATGGATCGGCACGACCGCCTTGAAGGCTATCTGCGCTCCGAAGACTTCTTCGAGGATCTGCCGGTCATCGAGGACAGCCAGCGCGTCCTGCGCGCCATGGCCGAGCAATTCGACATTTACATCGCCACCTCGGCCATGGAGTTCCCCAACTCCTTCGGGCCGAAATACCGCTGGCTGCGGCGGCACTTTCCCTTTCTTGATCCGCGTAACTTCATCTTCTGCGGACACAAGAACATCCTGCACACCGACTATCTCATCGACGATCAGCCGCGCCACTTCCCCACCTTTGCCGGTCAGGGAATCCTCTTTACCGCGCCGCATAACATGGGCGTCTCTGGCTATCCGCGCGTGGATAACTGGCAGCAGGTGGAGAAGATGTTTCTGCGAGAGGGCGGACCGAAATAGCCCGCCTCTCAGAACCCGCAATTACATCAGCTCCTCGATGAAAGCCTGCGCCACCGCTGCATCGATGTGATCCGGACGGCCGACCATGGGACCATCCTTCAGCACCGGCTCGGCTTCGTCCAGCGAAGGCAGGTCCGTGCGCTCGTAAAACTTGCCGATCGGAATTTCATCGCCCCAATGCGTGGATTTCTCCATCGCCGCCACCCAGTCGGACGTGTCATACGCCGTGTCGTCTTCGAGCCTCTTCACCCGGGGACGGAACCACTGGAAGGTATTGTCCTTGTTATAAGTCACGCAGGGACTGAAGATATCGAGGAATGAAAATCCTTTGTGCGCGATCCCCTGGCGGATCAGATCCGTCAGGTGTTTCTGATCGCCCGAGAAACCCCGGGCCACAAACGTCGCTCCGGCCGCCAGCGCCATGGTGATGGGGTTGATGGGCCCCTCGATATTGCCGTGCGGCGTGCTCTTGGTCTTCATCCCGATGCGGCTGGTAGGCGAAGTCTGCCCCGTCGTGAGGCCATAAATCTGGTTGTCCATCACCAGGTAAGTCAGATCGACGTTGCGGCGGATGGTATGCGTCAGGTGATTGCCGCCGATGCCCAGCCCGTCGCCGTCGCCGCCGGTCACCAGCACGGTGAGCGCCGGATTGGACATCTTTAGGCCGGTGGCAACCGGCAGTGCGCGCCCGTGCAGAGTATGCATTCCGTAAGTTTCTATAAAGCCGGGAAAGTTGGACGAGCAACCGATGCCGCTGATCGTCACCACCTGATGATTCGGAATCTGTAACTCAACCAGGGCCTTTTGTACGGCGGCCAGCACGCCAAAGTCGCCGCACCCGGGACACCAGTCAGGGTCGACCCGGCCCTTGAAGTCGGCCATCGTCATCGGCCGCGGGCTTTCGACAATTGTTGCCATGGAATCTCTCCTCTCAGCTCTGTCTCGGGAACCGAAGCCCCGAGGCTCTCAATCTGTACGGACACGGCCTCAACCCGTGCCCCTCCGCCGCGCACGCCTAAACCATCACCTCGTGCTCCGGAACCGACAATGTCGTATTGCCGGCAAGCTGTTCGCGCACCGCCTCCACAATGTGGTGCGGCATAAAAGGCTCGCCGTCGTATTTGCGGATATGCCCGTCGGCGACGAAGCTGGTCTCGCTGCGCAGATAGCGGGCAAATTGTCCGCTGTAGTTGTTCTCCACGATGATGGTGTGCTTCGCGTGGCGCAGCTGTTCCAGGATCGCGTCGCCGTGCAGCGGAACCAGCCAGCGAATTTGTAACTGATTCGCGGTAATTCCCTGCTCCGCCAACTGCGCGCGCGCCTCCTCGATTACGCCCTGCGTGGAGCCCCATCCGATCAGCGTCACGTCGGCATTGAGCGGTCCCTGCAGGCGCGGCGGCGGTACGGCCGCGGCGATGCCGGCCTCCTTGCGCATGCGCTTTTCCATCATGGCTCGCCGCCTGGTGTGGTTGGTGAACATATCGCTGATCAGCACGCCATCCTCGTCGTGCTCGTCGCTGGATACCACATGCGTGTAGCCGGGGACGCCGGGAATCGCGCGCGGAGAAACGCCGCTCTCGGTGATCAGATAGCGTTTGTACCCACCGTCTTCGGCGTGACCGTTGGGGGCGGTGATCATCTCGCCGCGATCCACGGGCGGCGCGAAATCGAGCACTTTCGGATCGACGCTCAGCCGGCCTTCAGAAAGCAGCAGGTCCGCCAGCACCAGGCCCGGCACCTGGAACTTGTCCACCACGTTCCATATCTCCGCCATCAGCGTGAAGCAGTCGGCGATGTCGAGCGGAGCGGCGATCACGCGAGGATAGTCGCCGAAGGCCGCGCCCAGCATCTGCCACAGGTCGCCCTGTTCCGTCTTGGTGGGCACGCCCGTGGACGGCCCCGCGCGCTGGCAGTCGATCACCACGATGGGAATCTCGGCCATCGCCGCCAGCCCAACTCCTTCGCTCATCAGCGCAAACCCGCCGCCGGAAGTGGCGCACATGGCGCGCACCCCCGCCTGCGCCGCGCCAATGGCCATGTTGACCACGCCAATTTCGTCTTCCACCTGGCGCACCATGATCCCGGCCTTGCGGCCGTGCGAGGCCATCCAGTGCAGAACGCCGGTCGAAGGACTCATCGGATAGGCGCAGTAGAACTTCACGCCGGCAGCGGCGCCGCCCATGGCCAGAGCGGTATTGCCGCTCAGCACCGCGTACTTCGTGTCCGCCATCGGCAGCGGCCGGGCAAACGGTTTGAAGTTTTGCGTGGCGTAGTCGTATCCGGCGCGGGCCACGGCGATGTTCTCCTCGGCAACTTCGGGAGCCTTCTTCCCGAACTGCTCGCGGATCACCTCTTCCAGCGCCTGAAATCCGATGCCCATCATGCTGAGCGCCGCGCCGATGGCCAGCGTGTTCTGCGCCACCTTGTTGCGCGCGATGTCGGCAAGCGTGGAAACCGGCAGCGGACACAGCTGAACGCCATCGGCACGATAGCCGGGCTTGATGGTGTCGCTGTTGTAGATGCACGCGCCGCCCGGCCCCAGCAGCGTCAGGTGGCGATCCATGGTGTCCTGGTTGAGCGGAATGAGGAGGTCCGTCCGATCGCCCATATTTGTAACCGGCGCGGTTCCAGTACGAATGGTGAGAAACGTATGTCCACCGCGAATGATGGACTGATACGCGTTATAGGCGTTGAGATGAAGCCCGCGGCGGCTGAAGATTTTTGCGAAGATGTCGCCGGGGGTTGCCACGCCCTGTCCGGCGGCGCCACCGATACCGATAGCGAATGTATGGCTCATGATCCGCTCCTGGAGAGACAACGGAACTAACAGCCAGCTCTGAGTGCGAATCAGCATACACCCCGGAGCGGACGGTTCAACAGGGGCGCATGAAAAGAATGTTGACGCGAATCGGTTTCGGAGACCGCCCGGGAGTGCAATCGCAGGGCTCCGCACAGGCCGCCGCGGTCTCGGCGCCACAGGATTTCAGTGCCACTGGGCGTGCAGCAGAAATTCCCGGTTGCCCTCCGTGCCGGTGATGGGGGACTCGATCAGCTCGATATCGCCGCCGCCCAGCTCCTCCACACACCCGCGAACGCGCTCGATGGCAAGCCGGTGCGCGGCGGGGTCGCGGACGATTCCGCCCTTGCCGATATGCTCCCGGCCAGCCTCAAACTGCGGCTTGACCAGAATTACAGCCTCCACGGCCGCATCCGCCGAACTGGCGTGGCGCACGGCCGCGAGCACCGGCGGCAGCACCAGCGTTGCGGAAATGAACGAGACATCCATCGCGAAGAAGGAGATTCCCGCCGGCAGATCGCCAGCACTCAGCAGCCGCGCATTCGTCCGCTCCATCAGCGTCACGCGGGGATCGTCCCGCAGGGTCTGCGCAATCTGTCCGTATCCGGTATCGATGGCCAGCACGCGGGCGGCGCCATGCTGCAGCATGCAGTCGGTAAAGCCGCCGGTGGAAGCGCCGGTGTCCAGGCAGAAGCGGCCGTGCAGGTCGATCTTCCAGTGCGTCAGCGCGGCTTCCAGTTTCAGCCCACCGCGGCTCACGTAGCGCAGATCCGAACCCAGCAGGCGAATCGGCGCATCGCCGGCAACCGCATGGCCCGGCTTGTCGATCTTCTGCTCTTTCACCAGCA
>DAHVZZ010000222.1:0-10093 GCA_027323785.1 Acidobacterium sp.
CGCTGGGCCGTGCCGACGCTGCCCAGGCTGTCGCCGCCGCGCGCCGCGAGGAATTTCCGGCCGGGGCAACAATCTTTCTGGATCAGGAAGAGGGCGGCACGCTGCTGCCGGAGCAGGCAGCCTATATGGGCGCGTGGATTGCCGGCGTGCGCCGCGCCGGATTTGCGGCGGGCGTCTACTGCTCGGGAATTCCCGTGGCAAACGGAACCGGCAGGCGCTCAACCGCGGACGATGTGGCGGCGCGCTTTCCTCACGCAAAGCTGTGGGTGTGGGATGATCGCTGTCCCCCGGCTCCAGGGTGCGTGGTTCCCCGGCCGGCGGTGAGCCCGGATCAGAGCGGCTATCCGCAGGCGGAGGTCTGGCAGTACGCGGTGACTCCGCGAAAGAAGCTCGACAGCGCAGCTTGCGCGGCGACCTATGCCAGCGACGGCGCATGTTACGCGCCAGGTCTGCCGCACTCCGGAGCAACGTTCGTGGATCTGGACGTGAGCCGCACGCCGGATCCCTCACGAGGCCGATGATCGGCCCGTCAGATTAGGTCAGCCGATTAGTCGAGCCAGCGCTTCGCCCAGTTCATGAAATACGGCCAGTTCGGCGCCGGCGTGTGTCCCTGGTGGTGCTGGCGGAAGGCCAGCGTGCCCGTAGTCAGTGGTGTGCCGATGTGCGGGAAGACGGTCGTTCCCAGCCCCTTCACGCCGAGCAGCCGATAAACCGGGCTGGCGTGCGACTCCGCAATGAACATGCCCTTGGCGTCCACCCAGCCGTCCCCGGCCGCTGTGGCTCCGCCGCTGATGAAAACTGGCCGCGGGGCGCACAGCGCGATCAGTTCATTGGCATCAATCGGCAGGTCTTTCACCGTGAGCGGCCCGTCGTAGCGGAGGAAGTTGCCCGCCATCCAGTGGAACTCCTGAGTGTCCGCGATGTTGCCCACTCCCTCGCCATAGTGATGACGCCACAGCTTGGCTCCCGCTTCCCCCGACGAGCTGATGTAGGCGGCGGCGAAGCGATGGTCGTAGGCCATGGCCACCAGCGCCGCCTTGCCATAGCGCGAGTGTCCGGCAATGGCGACCTTGTGCGCGTTGACGGCCTTGTCCGTCTCAAAGTAGTTGAGCGCCTGGCTGGCTCCCCACGCCCAGGCGCGCAGCGCGCCCCACTGGTCGGGCTGGCGCGGCTGGCCGTTGTTCATCAGCCCAATGATGCCTTCAGTGAGCCCGGCGCCGGTATCGGGCTGCACGCTCGTTGGAATATAGCTGGCGTATCCCCAGCCATGCGCCAGCGCCTGCTGCTGCCATGTCGGTCCCTTCGGCGGATGCGCAAAGAACTGCGGGAAGCGCTTCCGGAACATGGCCATCACCTCCGGCGAGATGTCGAGGTTCATAATCACCGGCACCGGACCTTTGGCTTGGGCCGGCGTCGAGAGCGTCAGCTGGATGTTCACCTGGAGCGACGGGCAGTGAGGATTCTGAACGTGCCCGACGAGCTGTTTCGTGATCACCGGAACCTTGCCGTTCAGCTCATGCTTCACGCTCACGACCCGCCATTGCACCGGCGGAATGTCCTTCGGCATGTAGCCGTAGATGTCCTGGTTGAAAAGCGTGACCAGTTGCGGGCGTCGAACCTTCCACCACGCGGCGGCGGAAGTGACCCGCTTGCCGTCGTTGAGCACCAGCGCGTCGGGAATTTTGGAAAACGGGCCCGCCTTGGCCTCGTCGTAGTTGGCGGCGTTGGGCGCTTTTGGATTCCCGTTGTAGCCGGGCCGCAGCGTTTTGATGTGCAGCAGGTTCATCATGCGCAGGCGCGCCTGCGCGGCCGTCATCTGCACCACTTTGCACTGCGAGCGGGCCGCAGGAACGAGCAAAGCGGCCAGAGCCAGAACAACGATTCGCGAGGGGCGCATAGGCTATTTCTCCGAGGTGCTGGAATCGATCCGGTAATAACTTTCCGGAGGCCCGAGATAGCTGGCCGGAGCAGCTGGCACCTTCGGCGGCGCGAAGCCAGGGAAGTGCGGGAGATTCGGATTCGTAAAAGCGACCACCAGTTTCTCCAGCACCACGCCCGGATCGATCATGCGGATCTTCAGCGTGTGATAACCGGGCGAGGGAACATTCAGAATGGTGGTGACTTTGCGAACCCCATCTCTCACCGTTTTCGACCAGGCCCGCTGCGAGTGATCGGCGAGGGCATCCACAATCTGCGGCGGCTGATTGTCAAACGAGATGGCGTAACGCAGGCCGCGTCCCGGGACGAAGTTGAGCGTCGGCGCAAGGATCGCCTGAACGCTGCACTTGCCCTTGTCGAAGAGGTACATCCGATATTCGAGCGTGGGCGCAGGCTTCGGCGGCAGCAGACTCGGCGAGGTGACCGGCAGGATGGTCATCGCCGAAAGCGTCTCGCCGTACTCTGGGATATTCACCCACCGCGCACCGCCGCCGGTCGTCCGGCTGGTGTAGTGGGCGGCGTTGATGGAGACGTAGTGGCGTGCCTCCACAAAGCCGTCCAGAGTGGCTCGCGTCGGCGAAGCCGGCCGGAATGCGGTGATGTGTACCGTGACCGCCGGTCCGTCTTTCTGACGGATGACAATGTCGCCGCCATCCCGGCCCTCCGGAACCTTCGGCCAGTCCATGCTGACGAGCAGATGTTCGCCTTTCGAGACGGTGCCGGAAGTGGCGCTGAGGTGAATCCACGGCTGGCTGGCGGCGGCGGTGAACTCGAACGGCTGGTTGCCCCGGTTAAAGATGTCGATGTGCCGGGTCTGCTGGTTGAAGACGTCGAATTCCGGCAGCCGCAGCGGTGGGAACGGCCCACTCACGGCAAAGGGCGATCCCTGGACGACCACCGCCATGTGCGGCCCTTCCAGCGGCTGCACCCAGCTGACGGCGGGCATGGCGTTCACCGGAGGCTCGTTCCAGAAGGTGTAGCCAATGTGGGTCTGGTCCATCATGTGATCCCACTTGCCGTTGGCGATCTGGTGGTTGTACTCGTACGAGAGCGCCGCGTCCTCGGCAAACAGCCTGCGCGCCTTGTCCGCCAGATCGTTGGTGCTCACCCGGCCCTCGCGCGCGTAGAGAGCATTTTCTCCGGCGGTGATGTAAAGCTGGTTGACTACGGCCGACGCCTTGAGCGGGTAGAGGACCAGCTCGAAGAACGCGTCCCGGTAATCCGCCGGCAGTTCCTTGTTCACCTGCTCGGCCTGATCCACAAGCGACTGCCACTGGTTATAGACCCGATGCGCCTCGTCGAAATGGATGAGGCTGAAGGTGGTGGGCGAGAGCAGTTCCGGCTTGCGGCGTCCGTTGAGTTTGGTATAGCCGGTCAGCAGCCGTCCGATCTCAGCCGCGTACTGCGGGCCAAACTGCTGGGCCGCCCATTCCGTCGTGTACTGCTGCAGATTGTCCTGGTTGAACCGCGCCGGATTCCACGCCATATCCATGAAGAACGAGATGGGAAACTCCATGGGCTTGAGGTCGCCAACATTCACCACCCAGATGCGGTTGGCATCGTAGCGCCAGGCCAGGTTCATCTGTTCCCAGATTTTGGGCAGGTAATTGGTGTTGAGCCACTTGTAGGAGCGCGGAGCGCCCACATAGTCGAAGTGGTAATAGATACCGGCGCCTCCCGAGCGATTGCGCTCGGCCGGCGTCGGCAGCCGCCGCAGGTCCCCCCAGTTATCGTCGGACCACAGCAGCGTCACGTCGTCAGGCACCCGCATGCCCTGGTTGTAGTAGCTCTCGACTTCCTTATACAGCGCCCACATCTGCGGAATCTTGTCGATGTCCGGGTTGACCGTCTGCCGCAGAATCTGGCGCTGCTTGTGGACGATCTTTTCCAGCAGCGCGATGTTGTCGCCCGAGGACATGGGGGTGTCGCCATGGCCGCGCATGCCCATGGTGACGACTTCCTCGTAGTTCTTGTCGCGCTCCATGCAGTGCCGCCAGAACTGGTCGATCCTCTTCGCGTTGGTCGCGTAGTTCCACGGCCCATAGCTGGGCTTCCATTCGTTTTCGGCGCACATCATGGGCTCTTCATGCGAGGTGCCCATCACAATCCCGTATTCATTCGCCAGCTTTGGGTTCTCAGGATCGTTGGCAAACGCGCTGGTCCACATGGCCGGCCACAGATAATTGGCGCGCAGCCGCAAAAGCAGATCGAAGACCCGCGCGTAGAAATGGTGGTTAAATCCCCCGTACCTCTTCTGAACCCATCCGGTCAGCGCCGGCGCTTCGTCGTTCAGGAAGATCCCCCGATACTTCACCACCGGCGGCCCAACGACCCACCGGCCCGGCTCAGCGTAGACAGCCCTGCGGTGGCGAACCGGAACGTCGGCCCACCAGTACCACGGCGAAACGCCCATGTCCGCCGAGAGGTCGTAGACCCCGTAGATGGTTCCGCGTTTGTCGCTCCCGGCGATCACCAGGGCGCGAGGAATGCCGGGCAGCGGGTGATCGACCACCTGCGTGAGCGTCGCCTCCCACTTGCCGCGAATGGCGGAAACGTCAATCTTGTGGCGGCTGATGAGTTCGTCAATCAGCGGGCTCTTGCCGATGGTTCCGATCAGGATCACGTCCCCGTGCGCCGGCTGTGCCGCTTCGCTGAGCGGCGCCGTCAGGCCGGTTACGCGGTGGATATCCGCCTGGAGATCGTGCGCCGCGTGGATCACGCCCCACCAGTCCGACTGGCTCACCCAGAGCTTCGCTGTCGTTCCATTCTGCGCGATCGGAAAACCGCCGGTGGCTGGGGCAAAGCGGACATACCGCGGTCGAATGTGCCGGGGCTGGGCGGTCGCCTGGCTGTGCGCGGGCAGGGCAGCCAGGGCCAGCAGCAGCCCCATCAGGATCAGCTGAGAAGAGCGAAAGGTGACACGGGCGGACGAGGCGGCACTGCGAATGGGAGTCGGCATAAATGGAAGGGAAACGCTAAATTTGCGTCCCGAACAATATACCGCAGCCGGCCAGTCACCGACGCCCCGCGAATCGGATGCGAACGGACTCCAGGCATCCGCTCCCTGGGATCTCGCCCTCACAACCCGCCGTTAGAATGAAGAAGATGTCCCCTGTTCGAAAAATCTCTGCGGATCTCAAGCACATCGACGAGCTGCTCCGCGCTGGCGGCCTCGAACCTCGCCACCGGCGAACCCAGCCCGGCTGGAGCGGCCTTTCGCGGAAATCCGAGCGAGTGGAAATTCCGCGCCAGACCCCGAAGCGCGTGACCAAATCCGCGCTGGAGATCGTGCGCGCCCCCGGTTGGGATGCCTGGCCGTGGCTCGTTCACGGCTTCAGCACGCGAACCGGCGGCGTAACTCGAGCCTTCCGTCCGGCGCAGCGCGCGGGCGAGCTGAATCTGGGATTTTCCCCCTCCGACACCCGCGAAAACGTTCTGGAAAACCGTCGGCGCTTCCTCCATGCCCTGGGCGTGGATTCCGCCGCGCAGCTGGTGACGCTGCGGCAGATTCATTCCTCGCTGGTGCGGCGCGTGGGCATTACCGATGCCGCGCGGGAACCAGCCCGGCCGGGCGATGGCATGATGACTAGCGAACCCGGCCTGCTGCTGGCCATCCAGACGGCCGACTGCATTCCCGTCCTGGTGGCTGACACAAAGCGCAAAGCCGTGGCGGCCTTCCATGCCGGATGGCGCGGCACTCTGAAGCGTATTGTGGAAACCGGCGTGGGGCGCATGCGCCTGGAGTTCGGCAGCCGTCCCGAGGATTTGGTGGCCGCCGTCGGCCCCGGCATCGCAGCCTGCTGCTACGCGGTCGGCGAAGAGGTGCGCAGCGAGTTCGAATCGCAGTTCTCCTACGCGCCGGAGCTCTTCCACGAGGTCTCGGACTCCGACCCCATTCGGGAGAAGTATCCGCTGCTCTTCCTCACCCAGCGCGCCCCCGGCCACAGCAACCTGGGCCCGCAGATTCACCTCGACCTGATGGAAGCCAACCGCCGCCAGTTACTGGACGCCGGCCTGCAGGCCGAGGCGATTGCCGTCCTCGGCGACTGCACGCAGTGCCAGAACAATCGCTACTTTTCCTATCGCGCTGAGCAGGGCTTTACGGGGCGATCCCTGTCCGTCGTGGGCATCCAGACCTGAATCCGGGGATCGCCCCGCATTCCGCGGGTGCGCCGCTGAGCGCTTCAGACAGTTCGCTCGCCGGCCCTGCGAATCGTGAGCACCGGTGAACGGGCCCCGGCGATGATGTTATAAACCGTGTTATCCCCGTGGATTAGCCAGAAGCCCACGTCGCTGTTGACACCTAGCACAATCAGGTCGGTATTCATCTCCGTGGCCACATTCAGCACTTCCTCAACCGTGTCGCCGATCTCCACCTGGACCGTGGGATGGGACCAGAGGGGCGCTTCGTCGGGAATGATCCGCTGCATCTCCGATTTGGTCCATTCGACAATCCTGTCCGAGTCGTGCTGCGTCTGCACATCGCGCGAGAGCACATGCAGCAGCGTGATGTCCGCGCGGTAAAACTCCGCCAGTTCGATGGCCATGCGGGCGCTTTCCTCATACCCCGCGCACAGCGACACCGGATGCAGGATTCTGCGCGGCGCGCCGAACGAGGAGGCTTCGTGCGCGTGCGGCCCAATCGTGCATACCGGCACATCCGCCGCTCGCAGAATCTCCACGGCCACCGAGCCAAGGAACAGCCGTTTCAGGTGGCGGCGTCCATGTGTTCCAATCACGATCCGCCCCGCCCTGATCTCCCGGGCGATGGCGGGAATATGCTCGCGGGGGAAGCCGTGTACCACTGAGATCTCGCACGGGATGCCGTCCTCGCGAATGCGCGCGGCCACAGATTCAAGCTGCCGAGTGGCTTCCCGCGTGAGAGCCGCCGCGTCTTCCGGCGAAATCGCGCCGGTATTGAGCGCGGCCGTCTCTCCCGGTGGAATCACGTGAACCAGCGTGAGCGCCGCGCCGCAGGCGCGTGCCTGTGCGACGGCGTGCGGAATGAGGTAATCCGTGTCGGCCAGATCGGTCGCTACCAGAATCCTGTCCGGTACGACAAAAGCCCGGTTGGCGGAGGTGCGGTCGTCGAGGGTTTTCATTGCGAAAACCTCCTGCCGGAAGTCTGGCCCGGAGAGTCACAAATGACTGTGACTGGAGGCACAACCGGGTGTGACAGTGGTCACCCGCCCAGCCGCTCCCGATCAGGCTTAATGACTAAAGCCGGAATGCCGGGAAAAGAAATACCTGTCCTGTGATCCTGGTCACATACAGGGGTTTTTCCGCAAAGTTAGGGTCTGTCTGCAATCCCCGGAAATGTAGTTACAGAACAGGGAGGGGCCCGGATGGCCGAAGACGAATCGATACTGGAAACCTGTAGAAAGCGCGGTATCTCGCGTCGGCGATTCATGGAGTTTTGCGGAGCCATGGCGGCCACTCTGGCGCTGCCTGAAGCCTACGGACAAACCATCGCCGCGGCGCTCTCGCAGAAGCGCAAGCCGGTCATGGTGTGGCTGGAATTTCAGGACTGCGCCGGCAACACCGAGTCGATGCTGCGCTCGCCCCATCCGTCGATTGAAGACATTGTGCTGGAAACCCTCTCGCTCGAATACCACGAGACCATCATGGCCGGTTACGGCAAGCATGCCGAAGCCGCCCTGCAGCGGGTCGTCAGGGAAGAGAAGGGCAAGTATCTGGTGGTGGTCGAAGGCGCCATTCCCACAGCCGATGACGGCATTTACTGCACCATCAATGGCCGCACCGCGCTCGATATTGCCCGCGAAGTCTGTGGCGGAGCCGCGGCCACTCTGGCGGTCGGCGCCTGCGCCTGGGACGGCGGCCTCGTACGGTCGCATCCGAACCCGACCGGAGCGGTGGGATTGCAGGAGGCGGTTCCCGGCATCAGCATTGTGAATCTGCCCGGATGCCCGCACAACTCCGTGAATACCGTCGCCGTACTGGTGCACTACCTCACCTTTGGCGTGCTCCCCGCGATGGACGCCGAAGGCCGTCCGCTGTTTGTCTATGGAAATCTGATCCACGACCAGTGCGAGCGGCGCGCCCATTACGACGCCGGCCGCTACGTGCAGGAATGGGGCGACGAGGGCCATCGCAAGGGCTGGTGCCTGTACAAAATGGGCTGCAAGGGACCGGAGGCCAACTACAACTGCCCGGTCGTGCGCTGGAACGACGCGACCAGCTGGCCGGTCAAATCCGGGCACGGCTGCATCGCCTGCGCCTCATCGCGTTTCTGGGATACGAAGTCTCCCTTCTATGAGCGTCTGCCGCATCCCGCCGGTTTCGGCGTCGATGTGACCGCCGGCGAGATCGGCTGGACAGTGGTCGGCACCGTCGCGGCCGCCACCGCCGCCCATGCCGTCGGCCATGTGGTCCGGGATCACTTCCATCCGCACAACGAGAAGCCCGAAGAATCCGGCGCAAAGTCCACGAAGGAGGCGAACTGAAATGGCGCGAGTTGTCATCGATCCGGTCACGCGCATTGAGGGCCACCTCCGCATTGAGACGGAGGTGAACGGAGGCCGCGTCACCGACGCGTGGAGCTCCGGCACCATGTTCCGCGGTATTGAGCTGATCCTGCGCGGACGCGACCCCCGCGAAGCGTGGATCTGGGCCCAGCGTATTTGCGGCGTCTGCACCACCGTGCACGCCCTGGCTTCGGTGCGCGCCGTCGAAAACGCCGTCGGCGTCGAAGTTCCCGACAACGCTCGGCTGGTCCGCAACATTATTGCCGGAGCGCAGAATGTTCAGGACCATGTCGTTCACTTCTACCACCTTCATGCGCTCGACTGGGTCGATGTGACCTTAGCCTTGAAGGCCGATCCGGCAAAGACTTCGCAGCTGGCGCAGTCCATCTCGGAATGGCCGAAGTCGAGCACGACCTACTTTAAGGGTGTCCAGGACCGCGTCAAGGCGCTGGTCGCCAGCCGGCAGTTGAGCCTCTTTAGCAGCGGTGACTGGGGACACCCTGCTTACCAACTGCCGCCGGAAGCGAACCTGCTTGCTGTCGCGCACTACATCGAGGCGCTTGATATGCAGCGGGACTTCATTCGCATCCACGCGGTCCTGGGCGGTAAAAATCCTCACCTCCAGACCTTCCTGGTGGGTGGGATGGCTACCGCCATCGACGGCAACGAGCCGGAAGCCGTCATCAATCCGGAGCGGATCACGCTCTTCAATGAGCTGGTGCAGCGCGCCCAGACCTTCGTCAATCAGGTCTACGTGCCCGATGTGCTGGCCATTGCCGGCTTCTACAAGGAGTGGTTCGGCTACGGCGAGGGCCTCGGCAACTTCATGGCCTACGGCGATCTTCCGGCGGGCAGCATCTACGATCCGGCAAGATTCTTCTTCCCGCGCGGCATCGTGCTGGGCCGCGATCTTACCCATCTTCATGCCGTCGATCCCGGCAGGGTTTCGGAGTACGTAACCCACTCCTGGTACGAGTATTCCGTTGGCGATCAGGCCAGTCTCCAGCCCGCAAAAGGCGAGACCAGCCCGCGTTACTCCGGCCCAAAGCCGCCCTACGACCGCCTGGACACAGACGCGAAGTACTCGTGGCTCAAGGCGCCGCGCTACGACGACAAACCCATGGAAGTCGGTCCCCTGGCCCGCACCCTGGTGGCCTATGCCTCCGGCAATCCGGACGTGAAGAAGGCTGTCGATGGAGTGCTGGCCAGGTTCAACGCACCGCCAACCGCGCTCTTCTCAACCCTGGGCCGCACGGCCGCCCGCGCCATTGAAGCCCAGCTGGTTGCCGCGAAGCTGCCCGGGTGGGTGGCGGAACTGGACAACAACATGGCCCACGGCAATGTCCAGATCCACAACGGCGACAAGTGGGATCCGGAGAGCTGGCCAAAATCCTGCGCCGGATTCGGACTCGAAGAGGCGCCGCGCGGCTCTCTGGGACACTGGGTGGAGATCGAGAACAAAAAAATCGTCAATTATCAGGCGATTGTGCCCTCCACCTGGAATGCCGGCCCGCGCGATGCGCACGGTCAGCGCGGCGCGTATGAAGCAGCACTGCTGAATACCCCCATCGCCGATCCGGAGCGTCCCCTGGAGGTCCTGCGCACCGTCCATTCCTTCGATCCCTGCCTGGCCTGTGCCGTTCACGTGGTGGACGCCCAGGGTCGCCGCT
>DAHVZZ010000228.1:0-13316 GCA_027323785.1 Acidobacterium sp.
GAGGCAGGGGCGTGACTTCCAGTGCGAAAATTCCGCAAGATGAGCGCAGGAGCGGACGAATGGGGTTGCAGTTTCGGGACAACCCGGACTCGATTCGGAATCACTAATCCTGTTGGTATCTTAAGTGGCAACAGAAAGGGGGGTCAATTTTCACGATTTTCTGGTAACAATGGGAGCGTAAGGTTTGCGCGGCCGGACGCAAGTTCGGGAGGCAATACAGAAAGGGCCGGTGAGGGATCTCCGGCCAGGCTACGGGAGAGACAAGACGGACCATGCATAACGCGGTGAATTTTCTGATGTTACTGTGCGCCATTTTGGCGTCACTGGCATTTGGAGTGTTGGTGGCATATGGGGTTTGCCGGACGGCGTTCCGCGTGCTGCGGATCCACGCCGGCCAGGTAGCAGCCCAGCGGGCGAAGGCCAATACACAGGTAGCCCCGGTTTCGTAGAGGTTTCTGGATTCCGGACTCCGGCTCGCCGCTCTGGAAGGCGGCTGCTGAATATTTTCCATCCTCACCTATTCTTTTCCCTGCCTTAAAAACAGATGCTTCCTCGCGAATCGCAGCGACCGCGGATTTGTGCCGCGCCGAGCCGCGGGCGAGCGTATTGTTCTATTCGGACCGCAGCGCTTCTACGGGATCGACAGCGGCTGCTCGCCGGGCCGGGATGTAGCTGGCCGCCAGGCCGCACAGCCCCAGCGTGAGAACGACCAGCAGGATGGTGACCGCATCCCATCCGCGCGCGCCATAGAGGAACGAGCGCATAATTCCGCTCGCGCCCCATGCCACAGCTAATCCCACGGCGATACCGATGCCCAGCAGCACCAGCGCATGGCGCAGAACCAGCCAGACGATGTTGTTGCGTTGCGCGCCGAGAGCGATACGGACCCCCAGCTCGCGCGTCCGCTGGCTGACCGAGTAGGCCAGCAGACCGTAGATGCCGGCAATGGCAATCAGCAGCGCAGCCAGGCCGAAGATACCCAGCAGCCGCGCGGCGAGAGTCTGATCGGTGAGCGCCTTGTTTACCACTTCCTGCATCGGCTCCAGATCCTGGACGGCGATCATGGGCTCCAGGTCGTGAACATCCTTCCGGATGGTCGTCTCCATCAGCGCCGGTTCAAGATGTCCGCGCACCGCCAGGTCCATGTGAAAGGTGGCCAGAATGGGATAGAACGGATCGGACGGAATGAGTTGATCCAGGTTCACATCCATCTCCGGCTGCGGCGCCTGCCCCGGCGAACTCTGGTGGGAGTTCTCGATCACGCCGACGATGGTGCCCCACTCGCGCGGCCCTGTGTTTCCGATCTCAATCTGCTGGCCGAGCGGGTTCTGGTGAGGGAATGCCTCTTCTTTCAGCGCCCGATTGATCACAATCGCGACCGGCGCACTGGGTCCGTCCTCGTTGTTGAACAGGCGTCCCTGGAGCAGACGAATCCCCATGGCTTTGAAATACCCAGCCGTGGAAGCGCGGACCTCCGCTGTTGGTTCCTCGTTTGAAGGCAACTTCGGACGATTCCGGAACTGAACTGTCGAGTTGAAATTGAAATTGGCGTTCAATGGGCGGACCGTCGTCAGGCCCGCAGCTTCCGCTCCCGGAATCGCGCTCAGCTTCTGCTGGAGCGGATCGAAGAAGGTCTTCACCATGTTGGGCTGGGTGGTGTCGCTGCTGTTCGGCGCCCACCAGTTCGTGCGGGCGGGCATAAAGATGGAGCCTGTGACGACATGGCTGGCGTCAAATCCAAGATTTGTATTACGCAGGCTGAGCAAGGTACGCATCATCAGGCCGGCGGCAATCAGCAGCGCCAGCGTCAGCGTGATCTCGGTGACCACCAGGCCGTCGCGCCAGAACGCCTGACGGCGGCTGGTTCCCGCGGCGGCCGTGCCTTCGCGGAGCCCTTCCTGGGCCGGAACACCGGAAGCATGCCAGGCGGGTAGCAGTCCGAAGAGCACAGCGGAGATGCCGGACGCCACCAGCAGGAAACCAAAGACGGCAAGGTCGATGTGAATATCCTTGCCAAACAGGACCTTGCCTGCCAGGTATTTGCTGAGCAGATGGAGAGCGAGCGCAGCGATGCCCAGTCCCACGCCTCCCCCAGCCAGCGCCAGCAGAAAGCTCTCCGTGAGGAACTGCGCCGCAATACGGCCGCGTCGCGCGCCCAGAGCGGCACGCACGGCAATCTCCCGGCGGCGAGCATTGGTGCGGGTCAGCACCAGGCCGGCCACATTCGCGCAGGCGATCAGCCACACCGCCAGCACTGCCCAGTCCAGCGCGAACATCGCCGGTCGCGTGCCGTAGATGACCGAATTGCGGTAATTCTCCACCCGCAGCGGCGCTTTATCCTCGTCCTTCGGATACTCGTGCTCCAGTTGCTGATGGATCTGATTCAATTCCGACTGTGCCTGCGCTGGGGTCACTCCTGGCCGGAGCAGGCCAATTGCCTCCAGCGCTGAGTTGCTTCGATCGTGAAAACTCTTCGCACTACTGTCCAGGGGACTGAAAATCTCGTTTTTGGCCCCAATCGGGAAGGTCACTCCGGGGGGCAGGATTCCGACCACGGTGTACGGAACGCCGTCAATCGGAACCACCCGGTCAAGGATGTTGCGGTTGCCATGGTAGTACTTTTCCCACGCTCTGTTGCTCAGGATCAGCACATGATCGTGACCGGGCTTGCTGTCGTTGGGCGTAAAGCCTCGTCCCATAGCCGGATGCACGCCCAGCAGATGGAAGAAATTCGGGGACAGAACCAGTTGCGGAACTGCCCTGGGATCGCTGGTCCCCCCCAGTGTCGGCAGCGCAAACGTGTACCAGGCCACAGATTCCAGCGAATGGCTGCGCGCCACATAATCTTTCAGGTCCGGCAGCGAAAACGGCGCCGACGAGCCGGTGCCTTCCCTGGCGCCGTGCTCGATCGATACCAGGCGGTTCTGATTCGCAAACGGCAGCGGATGCAGCAGCACCTGCTGGATCACGGAGAACATGGCCGCGTTCACGCCGATGCCGAGGCCGAGGGTCACGATGGCGGTCAACGCAAAGGCGGGCGACTTGCGGAGCTGGCGAAGCGCGTAGCGAATATCCTGCCCAAAGTTGGCCATCCGGTATCCTCCGTGATGCAACAGGCGATTGAGAAAGGTTCAGCACGCGGCGTGCTGCGCAGAAGATACGGCGCGGCATTGCTTTTTCATGGGGTTACGGCGTGCGAAACAAGAATACCCGAACAGCGCCTGTCCGGAACTGGACCGGGCTGTCCGGGAATGGACAATTGATGCAAATGATCGCCTACTGCACGGTTAGATTGACAGTGAGCGGCGCTGAACCTCCGGTGACGCTGACCAGGTATTTGCCGGGTTGTGCGCCCTGAGCCGATGATCCGCCGCCGGTGCCGGACGTACCGCCACCTGAACCGCTACTGGACGATCCGCCTCCGCAGGCGGAAATGCCTCCGGTGATCACGACCAGCAGCAGAACCATCAGGAGCAGGCCGCGCCAGCGGCGGCGAGGAATCCAGAACAGGCAGACGGCAAAGGCCAACACGGCGCCGGAGCGTCCGAGAGGGCTCGCCGGACGGGAATCCGCTCCGAGAGACTGGGTGGAGATGTACAGAGTGGTCGATCCGCCTTTGCTGGTTACATTGAACGATTGCGGCGAAATGCTGCAGCCCGGCATAAGCGCCGCCTGCCCGACTCCGGCCCAGTCGATCGAACAGGAAAGAGTGATCGGTCCGGTGCCACCGTTCAAAGCAGTCGCATTGATGGTGGCTGTTGCGGTGGCGCCGCTGGGGGCGATGGTGAGGCTGGCGGGAGAAGCGGACAACACAACAGCGCCGTAGCCGCCAGCCAGGACGACGTTTTGCGGGGAATCGGCGGCATTGTCGGTGATTGTCAGGTTGCCTCCTTCCTGTCCCTGGCCTGGGAGGGCTGTGGATGTGGACGCGAAGGTGACGTTGATGGAACATTTTGCGCCTGCCGCGAGAATGGCCGGGCAGGTGTTGGTTTGCGAGAAGGAGGCGTCGTTTCCTGCCGGCGGGAGTTTGATGCCCGAGATGCTGAGCGGGCCAGCACCTGAGTTGGTGAGAGTCAGCGTCTGCGTAGTGGTGGCGTTCGCGGGGAAAGCCAGCACCGCAGCTGAAAGGGTTACGGCCGGGGCCGGCCCGCTGCCGCTTCCGCTCAGAGCAATCGTCTGGGGCGAATCGCCGGCGCTGTCCTCCACTGCGATTCCGCCTACGCGGGTTCCGTCAGCCTGAGGGGTAAAGGAAACCGAAATTGTGCAGCTGCCGAAGGGCTGGAGGGTGGTGCCGCAGGTGTTGGTTTCGGTGTATTCCGAGGAATTGCTGAAGATGGAATTGATCTGCAACGGGAGGGAGCCGGGATTGGTGAGCGTGACCGTTTGCGGAGCGCTCGTAGTCGCGACCGCCTGGCTTGGGAAGCTGAGTGCATTGGTGGAAAGACTCGCCGCGGAGGCCGCCGCCACGCAGGCCGTGGCTGTACTCAGCGTGAGCGGGACGAGCGTGGGAAGCGACGCGTTGGACTGGATGACGAGCGTCGCGTTGCAGCTCGGACCTCCGGTGTTATCGAAGTTCAGAATGAGCGAACACGAGGCCCCTGCCGCCAGTGTGCCGGTGCAGGAGTTCGAGCTGAGAGAGAAAGCCGGTTCTGAAGTTTTGATGGACTGGAAGGTGAGAGGCGCGTTGCCGCAGTTGGTGATTTTCAGGGGCGTGGGCTGCAGTGTCTGGTAGAAATCCTCACTCACCCCGCTGGGCGTATTCAGGCAGACGGCCGGGGCCGCGACACCAGGATTGATGACGGCGGCGAAGCTGTATTGGCCCCCGTAGCTGGCATTGGCATATTGCATCCCGGGCAAAAAGCTATTGGGGCTGGTATAGAGGTCTCCCCTGGTCCAGCCGGTGATATGCGCCTTGCCGACCGGATCCATAGCAATTCCCACCACCGAATGCCCAAAGAGCGTTGAAAACTGCACCTTTGTCCCGGTCGGGTCGAACTCGGTGACGACGCCGCTTTGCGCGAACGTCTCCAGCGGGTCCGCCAGTGGGTAGACGAAATCGTTGGTTTGGCCCGCCAGCCAGACATTGCCGGCCGCATCGATTGCTATGTCGCTGGCCTGAGTGCTGGTTTCGAAAGCACCCTGCCCGCCCGGATTAACCAGGTTGGTGGGCGTGAATGAGGAGTAGAGAAGCTTTGTGCCGTCGGCGCTCAGCTCGCTGAAGAAGCCCTTCGCTCCGTTGCTGTCCGTGTTGTAGGCGTTGGCGGTCAGCGGGAAGCCAGTCACTGGAGGTAAGTTATCCCCTGGCGTTCCCACGATCCAGGCATTTCCGTCTTTGTCCAGCGCAATCGCCACGGCATTGCCCTGCGCAAGATAGGTGGATGCCAGCAGCTGTGAGCCATCGGGACTGATCTTTGACACGAAGATGTAGGCTGTGGAGTCACTGGGCACGGTGGGGAGATAGGCACCGGCGGTGGTGGCCATGCCCGTGCCGGTCGAGCCGGTGATATAGGCGTCTCCCGCGCTGTCCACGGCAATCGCCTCCGCGCCAGTAGGTCCCGCACCACCATAGGCGCCGGCGTTGTCGATCACCGCGTTATAGACCAGCTTCCCGGCGGGCGTGATTTTCGAAACGAAGATTTCTCCGCCGGAAGTGTTCAGCGCGCCACCAGTCGCGGGGTAACCGGTCGCCTCATCTCCGGTGATATAGGCGTCGCCGGCCGCATCCGCGGTCGTATAGATCGGATCGTTGGAGGGAATTACGGCCGAATAGTTGAGTCCAGCGCCGTCGGGGGTCAGCGACGTGACAAACCCGCCGCCATTGCCTGGATACGGGACGAATGGGTTTCTGACCGGGAAGTTCGTCGCATCGGTGGAGCCGCTCACGATGGCGTCACCTGCGGAATCTACCGAAATGTTCTCGGGATTGCTCTGGCTGCCGTTTTCTCCGACGCTGAGGGTTCCTCCGAGGAGGGTGGAGTAAATTTGCGCGGTTCCCGCGGCGTTGAGTTTGGTGACATAAACATCGCTGTCGCTGTTCGAACATACCGTCTGGAGTGCACCCGGCGTGGTGGGAAAGGGGCAAATATCTTCAATCCCGATGACATAAGTATCGCCCGCCGCATCCGTGGCGACGGCCGCGGGATAGGACGGCAGGCTATCCAGATAGGTGGAGTAGACCAGCACCGGATCGATGACCAGTTCGCGGGTGCGATTGTAGGGTCCGACGTGGAAGCGCACGGTTCCGTTCTTTGCCAGGACGAAGCTGGCGGCGACCGGTTTGCGGCCCGTGGAGCCTGGCTGGTACGCGATGGGTTTTTCCAGATAGAGAACGCCGCCAGGCAGATGAATGCGGACGCTTCCGTCGGGCGAGAGATCGACCTGGCGAGCGCCGGTCAGGCGGAGGGCGATTTGGGAAGGATCGGCTCCGGGGGCGATCTCAAAATCGTGTTCGAGCCGACGGCCGTGGCCGTAGAAGAGCACGCTGATCCCGGGATAGATAGCCCGATAGCGGACCTGTGCGTAGTTAGGCAGGTTGCGCAGCCAGTGGGAACGGTTGTTGCCGATCAGATAATTGCTGTGCCCGGGGAGCCGATGCAGAGCGGTCAGCGACGGTTGGGGATTCGCGCCGGAAAAGCGGATGTGCAGAATGGAAAAGCGTTCTTTCGGGCCAGGCAGCGCCAGGGCGACGTCGCGAGGACTGAGCTGCGCCTGGACCCTTCCGCCGCGCAGGACATAGCGAATGCCGGCGGGGGCCTGTCCCTGATTCGGCTCAAAATAGAGCGGGGCCTTTGCCGTTAGGACTCGGGCAGTACCGGTGCGGGCGGCATGAACCATACCGACAGCAGCCACGAAGGAGAGGGCCAGGAGCAAAGCGAACGAGCGTACAAAACGAACCACGAGCGGAATCTCCGATTGAATTGAGCAGGGCAAGTCTACCCCGCGCCCCGCGAAGGGGGCCAGAGAATTTCCTCGCCGCCATGGAGAGCGCACCCGTGCCAGAATGAATTCAGGTCTTATGGATAACGAGAACATCGCCCCTTCCGCTGAACCCGTCCAGGAAATTCAGGAGCCCGCCGCCGAACCCGCCGAATCCTTTGGCGATTTGCTGTCGGAGTTCGAGCGCAGCCATCGATCCGAGCAGGGTCCGCAGCAACTGGAAGGCACGGTTGTGTCGCTCTCCGCCGAGTCGGTCTTTCTCGACATCGGATTCAAGGTGGAAGGCGTGCTGCCGCGCACGGCCTTCAGCGACAACGCCGAGGGCGTTCAGCCTGGCGAGCGCTTCCCTGTTTCGGTTCGTGGCCGCAACGAAGAAGGCTACTACGAGCTGTCGCGGTTTAAAGTGGCGCAGCCGACGGACTGGGCGTCGCTGGAGCGCGCCTTCGCGGAGAAGACCGCCATTGCGGGCACGGTGACGGCGGCTGTGAAGGGCGGCTTCAGCGTGGATGTGGGAGTGCGCGCGTTCATGCCGGTTTCCCGCAGCGGTGCGCGCGAGGCCAGCGAGATCGGCGACCTCGTTGGGCAGAGCATCACCTGCCGCATCATCAAGCTGGACGCCGCCGAAGAAGACGTGGTCGTCGACCGGCGCGCGGTGCTGGAGGAGCAGGCGCTCGCCGAACAGGCCAGCCAGTTTGCCTCGATCAGAGAAGGCGACGTGCTCAGCGGGAAGGTCCGGAGCCTCGCTTCCTATGGCGCGTTTGTGGATATCGGCGGCATCGACGGGCTGCTGCATGTGAGCGATCTCTCCTGGAGCCGCGTGGAGTCGCCGGAGGAACAGCTCTCCGTGGGACAGGAGCTTCAGGTGAAGGTGCTGAAGATCGATCCCGAGACGCGGCGCATTTCGCTGGGCCTGAAGCAGCTGCAGGCCGAGCCATGGGAGGCCGCGGCGGACAAATACAAGGCCGGCGAGCGGGTGACGGGCGTGGTTCGCAAGCTGATGGACTTTGGCGCGTTCGTCGAGGTCGAGCCGGGCATTGAGGGGCTCATCCACGTTTCAGAGATGTCGTGGGTGAAGAAGGTGCGCAAGCCGAGCGACATTCTGAAGATCGGCGACACGGTGGACGCGGTGGTGTTGTCAGTGAATCCGGCGGAGAAGCGCTTGTCGCTGGGGCTGAAGCAGGCGCTGGGCGATCCGTGGAAGGAAGCGGTGCAGCGCTTCCCGGTTGGGTCGGTCGTCGAGGGCCCGGTGACGCGGCTGGCGAAGTTTGGCGCGTTTGTGCAGATGACGGAAGGCGTGGAAGGCCTGGTGCACATCAGCGAGATCACGGCCGAGCGGCATCTGCATCATCCGCAGGACGTGCTGAAGGTGGGACAGACGGTGCGGGCGCAGGTCCTAGGCCTGGACGCGGAAAAGCGGCAGGCGAAGCTGAGCATGAAGCAGCTGGTCCCGACCAGCGTGGACGAATTCTTCTCCGAGCAGAAAGCCGGCGACGTGGTTTCGGGGCGCGTGCTGGAGGTGACAGGCGAGACTGCCGCGGTGGAACTGGGCGAAGGCATCCGCGCGGCGTACCGTGCGAGCGCAAAGTCCGCCCCGGCGGCGGGCGAAGCGAAGAGCGAAGGCAAGGCGGACCTTTCGTCGCTGACCTCGATGTTGCAGGCCCGCTGGAAGGGTGGAGCAGCCGCACCGGCGGCGGGGCCGGAGCCGCTGCACGCGGGCCAGGTTCGTAGCTTCCGCATCGCGAAGCTCGATCCTGAATCGAGGAGCATCGAAGTGGAGCTGGCCTGACGGGGTGGGGAGCGAGCGGTTCTTTGAGTAGAATGCTGGGTTGACAGCTCCGGCTCTCCATGGAGGTCTCCCGATGAAGAAGTTCGCCCTGCTTTTTGCGATTTGTGCGCTTGCATCCTTCCCTGCTGCCGGACTGGGCCAGTCCGCGAAACAATGCCCCCGGGAGAGGACCATTTCCGTCAGCGCGACGGGCACGGCATCGGCCGACGCGGACCTGGCAGTGGTTCACGTGGGCTATCACGTCTATGGAGCGGATGCGGCGGCTGCTTATGCCTCGGCCTCCCGTACGTCGAACGCCATTATGAAGGCGCTGACGGGGTTTGGCGTGGCTTCCGACGCGATTGAGAGCAGCAACCAGTCTTTGCAGCAGACGCAGATCTACGAGCTGAATCAGTATCCACAGGGCAGCAGCGAGAGGCGCGATCACGCGTTCCAGGCGGTGCAGAGCTGGACGGTGCGCGTCGCTCCGTCCAAAGCCGCCGGAGCGTTGAACGCCGCGGTGAACGCAGGGGCGAACGACAGCGGTTCCATTGACTGGGAGATGAAGGACGAAAGCGCCCTGGAGGCGAAGGCCGCGGCCCAGGCTGCCGCGAATGCCCGCGCCATCGCGCAGCAGATCGCCGCCAGGATGGACGTCCGCATCACGCAACTGGAGAGCCTCCAGGAGAACCAGCCCGGCCGGCCTGTTCCGCTGCGCCTGAATGCGATGATGGCTGGAATGGCGCGCCCGGAAGCCCAGACGCCGCCGCTGGCGATCAACGCGCGGAAGATTCGCGCGACGGTGACGGTGAGCGCGGTTTTCGCGATCCAATAGGCGTGAAGTGCGGTTGAGGATTCATACGGGTTCGGGAATCCGCGGCATCCTCCTGGAGCAAACGGCTCTCTGAATACAGCAGAGCCATGGAACACGCCTTTGACATCGTTGTGATCGGAACCGGAGTGGGCGGGAGTTCGGTCGCCTACAAGTGTCAGTCTGCCGGGTGGAAAATCGCCATTGTCGATTCGCGCCCCTTTGGAGGGACGTGCGTGCTGCGCGGATGCGATCCCAAGAAGGTACTGGTGGGCGCGGCCGACGCGCACGACTGGAATTTGCGGATGCGCGAGCGCGGGATCTTCCCGGCGGTCCCGGAAATCGACTGGGGCGCGCTGATGCGCTTCAAGCGGCAATTCACCGAGTCAGTTCCGCAAAAGCGCGAGGAGGGCTTCGCCAGGGCAGGGATTCAGGCGTTCCATGGGCGGGCGCGATTCACAAATCGCAATTCACTGGAGATCGGGCACGACCGTTTGACTACACGGCATTTTGTGATTGCATCGGGCGCCATGCCCGTTCCGCTGGGTATTCCTGGCGAAGAATACCTGACGACGAGCGAGCAGTTCCTGAACCTGGAGCGGCTTCCGCCCCGCGTCGTATTTGTCGGCGGCGGTTACATCTCCTTTGAGTTCGCTCATGTCGCGGCGCAGGCCGGCGCGCAGGTGACGATCCTCGACCGCGGCAAAAGGCCGCTGACCCGATTTGAGCCGCATCTGGTGGACATGCTGATGGCGACCTGCCGGGATCGGGGCATGGATATCCGGACAGAAACCGCCGTTGAAAACGTGGAGAAGACTGAGGACGGCTTTGTGGTCACGGCTCGGCAACAGGGCGTGGAGCAGAGATTTGAGGCGGACCTGGTCGTCCATGGCGCCGGACGCGTGCCGGAGATTGGGGACCTGGGCCTCGACCGAGCGGGAATTGCGCATGACCGGAACGGAGTCACGGTGAACGACTATCTCCAGAGTACGACGAATCCATCCGTCTACGCCGCTGGCGATGCCGCCGGCACACCGGGCATGCCGCTTACGCCAGTTGGGAGGATGGAGGCGGAAGTGGCCGCCGAGAATCTGCTTCACGGCAACCGCAGGAAGCCGATCTACGAGGGCGTTCCTACTGTGGTCTTCACGGACCCGCCACTGGCATCGGTGGGCATGCGGGAGGACGAGGCGGCGGCACAGAAGCTGAAGTTTCATGTTCAGGACCAGGACACGAGCCAGTGGTATTCATCGCGCCGCCTCGGGATCTCCCGATCTGGCTCCAGAATTCTGACGGAGGACGAGACAGACCGGATTCTGGGAGCGCACTTGTTCGGACCGAATGCCGAAGAGGTCGTCAATCTCTTTGGGCTGGCGATTCGGTCAGGGCTAACCGCCGCGGCTCTGCGGCAGATGGTCTACAGCTATCCAAGTAGTTGCTCGGATATTCCGTCGATGCTGTGATCGAGACACGGGTGGGTCTCCGCTCGTTACCGCATGAGAAGCAGCTTGCAGAGCAAGCTCGGGAAAGTTTTCCACTGTATGTCTTTGCGGCTTCCGAGTGCCTGCGTCCATTAAGCTGGGAAGTAGTGCCATGGCCGAGGCCCTTCCGCCCCCCAATCCCAAACGAACGATTCTGTTGCTGCTGGCTCCGCTGGCCGCAGTGTCGCTGCCGTCGCTGATCTTCTGCGTTCTGGAGCTGACGCTGTGGGCGCACGGAGCGCTGACGGCGGGACAGGTAGTTTTTCACCTGCCGGCACGAAACCTCTGGGATGAACTGCTCTCGCTGCAGACTTCCGTGTATGCGTGGGTGGCGCGCTGGAACTCGGCGGCTACCCTGGCGGCGACCGGCGTTCTGGCTTTTACCCTGCTGCGTCCGCAATGGCGGCACTGGGTGGGGCTAGCGCTGATACCCTACGGAGTGCTGCTGTGCGCCGATTTCACGATGCACCTGCAGTCGATTTTGCTGCCATGAACAAGCCAACGAAGATCATCGAATGCCCGCGCGACGCATGGCAGGGACTGCCGAAGACGATCCCCGCCGAAGTGAAAGCCGATTACCTGCGGATGCTGATCGCCGCGGGCTTCCGGCACATTGACGCCGTTTCCTTTGTCTCGCCGAAAGCGGTTCCGCAAATGGCGGACTCCGAGCAGGTTCTGCAGTACCTGGACCCGCCCGGGGACGTTGAGATCATCGGCATTGTGGTGAACGAAAAGGGCGCGGAGCGCGCGATTGAGACGGGCAGCGTCACGACGCTGGGCTTTCCCTATTCCATCTCGCCGCAGTTTCTGAAGCGGAACCAGAACCAGACGCCAGAGGAGTGTCTGGAGGCGCTGGAAGCGGTCGGGCAGGCGGCATTCCAGGCCGGGCTGGGACTGGTGGCATATATTTCGATGGCTTTTGGTAATCCTTACGGTGATCCCTGGAACGAGGAAGAGGTTGTGAGCGCCTGCGAGCTGCTGATCGACTCCGGCATTACGCAGATTTCACTGGCGGATACAGTTGGTCTCGCGACACCGGCTCAGATTAGCGAGGTCGTGGCGGCGGTGACCGAGTCCCTGGGCGAAGGCGTGGAAGCCGGGATTCACCTGCACAGCCGACCGGAAGATGCCGCCGGCAAAGTTGCCGCAGCTTACAAGGCTGGCTGCCGGCGCTTCGATATGGCAATCGGGGGCTTTGGC
Source organism: Acidobacterium sp. (assembly GCA_027323785.1). Classification (GTDB taxonomy): domain Bacteria; phylum Acidobacteriota; class Terriglobia; order Terriglobales; family Acidobacteriaceae; genus Palsa-343. The sequence goes on from DAHVZZ010000228.1 coordinate 12,194, forward strand.
GGCTGCCCGTTTGCTCAGGACACGCTGGTGGGGAACCTTGCCACTGAAATCGCGATCACCGAACTCCGCAGACTGGGCGCCGTATTGCCTGATCTGGCCCCGCTGGACAGCCTGCGAGCTGTGGCGGGCGAGATGGAAAGGAAGTTCGGTCAGGCGATCCAATAGGAACGTCAGCGCCAGGGGCTACTCCTCGCTTCTGCGCTCCCGAACCGTGCCATAGGCGCTGGAAGTCGATCGGGCAGACTTCCGATAGGCGCCGCCGCGCTTCCGAAACAGGAACTGGCGGCGGCAAATGGGGCATTCCCACGGATAAAAACCGAAGAGCGGAAACACCCGTACGCGGAAGAACCCGCGACGGGCAACCCGCAACAGCTGATCCTGCTGGCACTTTGGACAACGCGGTTTCGTTTTCATTCGCTGAATTCAGACACCCCTGCCTACACTGCAAGCTGCCAGTGACCACTCTCTAAAAATTAGGACATGGGGAACATTGTTTTTATGATCACCGAAAATTATTCATAAAGAAATGGGTTCAGCAGAATATTTTGCCAAAGGTTACGTTTTTGTTAGCGCCGCCCGTTGGTAACAGAGGAGCGAACCAGTACACTGAGCCCATGATCCCGACGCTTGAATGGACATCTGAAGGAGTTCGCTTTCTTGACCAGACCCGGCTGCCCCTGGAGGAAAGTTACGTAGTTGCAAAGAGTTACGAACAGGTGGCGGATATCATCCGCACCATGGTCGTGCGTGGGGCGCCGGCCATCGGCGTTTCGGCAGCCATGGGCCTGGCCCTTGGTGTGGAAAAGAGCGCGGCCCGTAATGTAGACGAGTTGGTGACCGAATTTGGCACCATGTGCGACACACTCGCGGCTACCCGGCCCACGGCCGTGAACCTGTTCTGGGCGATCGAGCGCATGAAGGTGCGTTTTGCCGAGGAAGCCGCGAAGCCTGGCGCCACGCCGAAGACCATCAACACCGCGCTCACCGCGGAAGCGCAGCGCATGTACGACGAGGACATTGCAGCCTGCCGCCGGATGGGATCATACGGCGCTTCCCTGCTGCCCGAAGCGGGCGGTGTACTCACCCACTGCAATGCCGGAGCGCTGGCGACCTGCGGCTATGG
>DAHVZZ010000231.1:0-2216 GCA_027323785.1 Acidobacterium sp.
GGCTGGGAGTACGACGAATGTGGCTGCGCTGGCATTTACCGGATGCCAATAACTGCCGATCGTTACCGCGACGGCTTTCCGCATGAAGCAAAGGAGCGAACCGTAACGGGTTCGCTCCTTTGCTGTTGGGGCTGTTTGGTGTTTGTGTGGCCCCGGTTTGTTTGTGCTATTTCGGTTCGCCAGCGGGCGGGACGGGTGGAGGGTTGCGGCTGGCGAAGAAGCGCTGGTGCCAGTAAGGGTAGATGGGCGTGAGCTGGCTGGCGGCGTCGAGTTTGGCGATTTGCGCGGGAGTGAGGCGCCAGGTGGCGGCGTCGAGGTTTTGTTTGAGCTGATCCTCATTGCGTGCGCCGATGATGACACTGGCGACGGTGGGGCGGTGCAGGAGCCAGTTGAGCGCGATCTGGGGAACGGATTTGCCGGTTTCCTTTGCGACTTCGTCGATGGCGTCGATGACCTGGTAGAGATACTCGTCGTCGACCTGGGGTCCGGATTCGGCGGTTTTGTGGAGGCGGCTGACTTCGGGGAGGGGCTGACCGCGGCGGATTTTGCCGGTGAGGCGGCCCCAGCCGAGCGGGCTCCAGACGAGTGCGCCGACGCCCTGATCGAGGCCGAGGGGCATGAGTTCCCATTCGTATTCGCGGCCGATGAGGGAGTAATAGACCTGGTGGGCGATGTAGCGGGTCCAGCCATAGCGGTCGGAGAGGGCGAGGGACTTCATGAGATGCCAGCCGGAGAAGTTGGAGCAGGCGATGTAGCGGACCTTGCCGGAATGGACGAGGGTGTTGAGGGTGTCGAGGGTTTCCTCGACGGGTGTGGCGGCGTCGAAGCCGTGCATGTGGTAGATGTCGATGTAATCGGTGCCGAGGCGGCGAAGGCTGGCGTTGCACTGCTCGATGAGGTGGTAGCGGGAGGTGCCCATCTGGTTGGGGCCGTCGCCCATGGGGAAGGCCGCTTTGGTGGAGATGAGGACCTGGCCGCGGCGACTGCCGAGGGCTTTGCCGAGGATCTCTTCAGCGAGGCCGTTGGAGTAGCCGTTGGCGGTGTCGAAGAGGTTGACGCCGGCCTCGATGCAGAGGTCGAGCAGGCGGCGGGCCTCATCCACGCCGGTGCTGCCCCACGCGCGGAAGAATTCAGTGCCGCCGCCAAAGGTGGCCGCGCCAAAACTCAGCGCGGAGACTTTCAATCCGGAACGCCCGAGAAATCTGTAGTCCATGGGGTAAGAGATGCGGAAGGGGTGTGGATTGGTGCAGAAGGGCGGGGTGGGATCAGAAGAGGATTTTATTGGGGGAATCGAGCCAGGCCTGGAAGGATTGCCAGGCTTCGTCGTGGAGGAGCATGGATGAGGGGATGGCGCGCTGGGCGGCCGGCAGGGCGACTTCGCGGTAGAGGGTAGCGTCGTCGAAGGCGATGCGGGCGGCGTCCTGACTGGTGTTGCCGTACCAGATGCGGTCGATGCGAGCCCAGTAAATGGCGGCCAGGCACATGGGGCAGGGCTCGCAGCTGGTGTAGATTTCGCAGCCCTGAAGGGTGAAGACGCCCAGGGAGCGGCAGGCATTGCGGATGGCCTGGACTTCAGCGTGGGCGGTGGGGTCATGGTCGCGGGTGACGCTGTTGGCGGCTTCGCCGACGATGATGCCGTCGCGAACGATGACCGCGCCGAATGGGCCGCCGAGGTTGTGGAGAACGTTTTCGGTGGCGAGAGCGATGGCTCGCTGCATGAATGCGGGATTGGGAATGGGGGATGGCAGGAGATTCATTGCGGACTGGGGCCAGGGGCGATGGCGTTCCGAATCAGTATGGCACAGGCTGAGCGGAGGGCGGGGAGGTCAACTGGGATTCTCCGGATCGTGTGCAGGATGGACGGGAAAGGGAATGGGATCCGGGGCGGGACCGGAGGTGGTGAGAGAAACGAGGTTCTCCCGGCCCAGGGAGTTCTGAACGATGCCGGCGGGGAAGGATTTTTCGAGGGCGCGCAGCTGGCGCTCGGTGAGCTGGGGAGCGACGATCTGGACGCTGAAGTCCTTCATGCGGAGGGGGCGGGCTTCGCGCTGAGCGTGAACGCGGATAAGGAGGCCATCGCAGGAGAGGCCGCGAAGGCGCAGATACTGGGCGGCAATCTGGCCGACGCTGCTGCCGAGGGCGGCCAGGAGGAGCTCGGCCGGGGTCATGCCATGATCGGTGGCGCCGTCTTCGGCAGGTTGATCGATGACGATGCG
>DAHVZZ010000253.1:0-1538 GCA_027323785.1 Acidobacterium sp.
TTTCAATGCTGGCGAGCGTGCTGTTTGGGCTGGCGCCGGCGCTGGAGAGCTCGCGCTCGGCGGTGTCCAGCGCGCTGAAGGCGAATGCGGCGATTGCGCCGCGGCGCGGGCGGCGGCTGCGGAGTCTGCTGATTGCGACGCAGGTGGCGCTGTGCGCGGTGCTGCTGATTGTGGGCGGGATGCTGGTGCACAGTGCGATCCGCGTGCTGCACATGAAGACGGGCTACGACGACGGGCGGGTGATGGAGCTGAAGCTGCAGTTTCCGCAGACGGCGGAGTATACGCCGGCGCACGAGGCTTCGCTGGTGCGGCAGCTGCGGACGCGCCTGACGGCAACGCCGGGCGTGCAGGAAGTGACGTCGGGGCGCGCTCCCGACGATGGCGATTTTGAAGCCGCACGGGTGGCTCTGAACGGAGCCGCGCCAACGCGGCGGAACGCGCGCGGCTTCTTCTACTACGCATGGGTCGATCCGAACTACTTTCGCACGCTGGGGATTCCGCTGTTGAGCGGCGAAGGGTTTGCGGCGCAGTCGGGCGCGGCGGAAGGGGAGGCGATTCTGAGCCAGGCGGCGGCGGAACGGCTATGGCCGGGGAAGAATGCGGTTGGCCGGACGCTGCGGCTGGGGACGCAGGGGTTTGAAAACGGCGCGGGGAAACCGACACCGGACGGGCGCACATGGCGGGTGATCGGGGTGGCGCGGAACACGCGAGGCGTGCTCTTCGACGGCAGCGATTCGGCGAAGGTGTATCTGCCGCTGCCGGACGCCGATGTGCAGGATTATCCGATTCTGGTCCGGATGCGGAGCAATCCGCTGGGGCAGATGAATGCGGTGGGAGCGGCGGTGGCAGCGGTGGATCCGAACGTGGGCGTGGAGGCGACGACTCTGCGCCAGATGCTGAAGACGACCGGGCCGTTCATGGCGTCGGCGGTGGCGGCGGCGATCGCGTCCACAACCGGGCTGCTGGGGCTGCTGCTGGCCGCGATCGGGATTTACGGGATCGTCAGCTATGTGGTGGTGCTGCGGACGCGGGAGGTAGGAATCCGGATGGCTCTGGGCGCGAAGAAGCGCGACGTGCTGCTGCTGATTCTGCGGGAGAGCGCGCGGCCGGTGGTAATCGGGCTGGCGGTGGGGGTGGTGGCGGCGGGAGGGGTGGCGTGGCTGCTGCGGCACCTCCTGTATGGGCTGCACGGGGTGGATGGGGCGGCGTTTGCGGGCGTCTCCGTGCTGCTGCTGGGGATTGCTCTGGCGGCGGCGGCGGTTCCAGCGCGGCGTGCAATGCGGGTGGAGCCGATGGAGGCGCTGCGGTATGAGTAGCCTTTGCCGTCGGCGGATGAGTGCGGAGAGGAAGACGGGAGCGAATCAATGAAGAAGAAGAAGGGCGATAACCTGCAGGGCACGCTCGACTTGCTGGTGCTGAAGACGCTGGAGGCGGGGCCGATGCATGGGTGGGGGATCACGCTGCACATCGAGCGGGTCTCCGACGCCATGCTGCGGGTGGAGGAGGGATCGCTCTATCCGGCGCTGCACCGCATGGAG
>DAHVZZ010000266.1:0-2281 GCA_027323785.1 Acidobacterium sp.
CCGCCGCGTCGACCAGCCGATCCCCGAGGAGCCGCCCATCCCCTGGCCCGATCATCGCGTTCCCGGCGGTGCCGACGTCCTCAAAAAACAGGCCGCCTGTCCCTTCCAGTCCTTTGCCGCGCTGCGCCTCGCAGCCCAGCCCATTGAGTCCGCCGCCTGGGGCCTCAGCCCCATCGACAAAGGCCGCCTCCTCCACAAAATCCTTGAAACCCTCTTCAGGGATTCCATCCATTCCCATCGCGAACTCGTAACCGCTGCGGATACACAAGAGCTCGACGGCATCCTCGATTCCCACATCGATGCCGCCCTCGCCGCGCATCCCTGCGATCCCGCCGATCCCTGGCAGCAGGCCTGCCTCGAAGCCGAAAAGCGCCGCCTCCATGCCCGCCTCAACGACTGGCTCGCCGTCGAAATCCAGCGCCAGCCCTTCACCGTCGAAGCCTGCGAGCAGAAGCTCCCCGGAGTCCACATCGGCGAACTGCCCCTGCACCTCCGCGCCGACCGCATCGACCGCCTCGACGACGGCACCCATCTCCTCATCGATTACAAAACCGGCGACGTCAGCCCCGCCGCATGGCGCGGCGAGCGGCCCGACGAGCCGCAGCTTCCCCTCTACGCCGCCTACGGCAACGTCCCCACCCTCAGCGGCGTCCTCTTCGCTAAAATCCGTCCCGGGGAAACCGGCTTCGACGGCCGCATCCGCGATGCTCGCTCCCAGCTTTCCGCCACCGTCAGTCCCTCCAGCGCCATCGCCAAAGATCCGTACACGCCTGCCCTCCGCGACCAGTGGGCTACCGTCCTCCGCGCCCTCGCCGGACAGTTCCTGAGCGGCGAATCCGCCATCGATCCCCGCGATTCGAAAGTCTGCGGCCAGTGCGGCTATCACGCCCTCTGCCGCATCGCCGAGCTCCGCCTTCCCGCCGCGGACGAAGACCCCGAAGAGGAAGACTCCGATGACTGATCTCCTCCTCTTTCCCGCCTCCGAGCCTGCCGACCAGCCTGCCGACCAGTCCCACCGCGACGCCGCCGTGGACATCGGCGCGGCCATCCTCGTTCAGGCGCCCGCCGGCTCCGGCAAAACCGATCTCCTCACCCGCCGCTTCCTCCGCCTGCTGGCCGTCGTCGATGAGCCGGAAGAAATCCTCGCCATCACCTTCACCCGCGCCGCCACCGCCGAGATGCGCCTCCGCATCCTCGCCGATCTCGAAGCCGCCGCCGGACTCCGCCCGTCGCGCCCCGAGGATCGCGGCCGCATCGAGCTGGCCCGACACGCGCTCGCGCACTCCGAACGCCGCGGCTGGAACCTCCTCAACCAGCCCCAGCGTCTCTCCATCGAAACCATCGACTCCCTCTGCCTGCGCATCGCCCACGACCGCCCCCTTCTCGCCCATCTCGGCGGCCGTCTGCAGCCCACCGAGGATGCCGCCGCGCTCTACGCCCTCGCCGCCCGCCGCACCCTGGAGCGCCTCGGCCTCTCCGATCCGGCTCTCAGCGAAGCCATCGCCCATCTCCTCGACCTCCGCGACAACCGCCTCGCCGACTGCGAATCCCTCATCGCCCAAATGCTCTCCGTCCGCGACCAGTGGCTGCACGCCTATCCCCTCTCTCCATTCATGACCGAGGACGACTGGACCATCGCCCGCTCCCGCTTCCAGGCGCCCTTTGCCCAGGAAAATACCCGCGTCCTCAGCGACGCATACGAACGTCTCGCCGCCCAGCCCCTGCTCGCCGAACAGCTCATCGATCTCGCCCGCTACGCCTGCTCCAACGGCAATCAGGACGTGGCCCTCCTTGCCGGCGTGCAAACCATCTCCTCCGCCATGCACATCGAGCACTGGCGCAGCATCTGCAATCTGCTCCTCACCAAAGAAGGAGGCTGGCGCAAAAGCATCGATAAGAACCTGGGCTTTCCTCCCGGCCCGGCGCGTTCTGAAGCAAAGCTGCGCAAAGACGCCATCATCGAGCTCATCGGCCACTTTCAGCAGACGCCCGGCCTCCATCAGGCCCTCTGCGCCATCCGCGCCCTCCCGCCCGCCGCATACTCTGACGCTCAGTGGACCACCCTCCGCCACATCCTCACCATCCTCCGCCAGGCCATCGCCGAGTTGCGCGTCGTCTTCGCCGAACGCAATGCCGTCGACTTCACTGAGATTGCCCTCGCTGCCGCCGCAGTCTTCCACGACGCCCCCGACCGCGCCGCCGTCATCGGCGAAGGCATCCGCCATCTCCTCGTCGACGAATTCCAGGACACCTCCCGCCGCCAGCACGAACTCGTCTCCTA
>DAHVZZ010000274.1:0-9204 GCA_027323785.1 Acidobacterium sp.
CGCTGGCGATGCCGCCGAGCTTTCCCACCCAGTTCCGAAGCCATCGCCGCTACCGCTTCTCCGCAGCGGTCCACAGCCGCTTTATCGTCGCTCGGCGATTCAATCTCCACCAGAGAACGCAGCCGCCCGATCGTTTTTTCCTCCAGCCGCCTAATTCCCCTTAACGTCAAATCTGCCATCCAGCTATCAGATTCTGCGTCCTTTATCATCTTTCCCCACCCTCCGGTACTGTGACCAACGAGACGTAGTCTGTGGCAAATTTACAACACTGCAACTTCACCATCTCCGCGTAGTCTATGTCTTCACAACGAGGAAATCGATTGGCTGACTCATCGCATCTGGAACATACTATTTCCTCTCCCCTTGAGTTCTCCGGCGTTGGACTGCACAGTGGAGCCCCCGTCAACATGCGGCTCCTTCCGGCCTCCGCCGGCACCGGCGTGGTTTTTCGCCGCACGGACCTCGACGGATTTGCCATCCCCGCCACCGGCCGCAATGTCGCGAAAGTCAGCTACGCCACCAGTCTGATGCGCCAGGGCGTCCTCATCTCCACTACGGAGCATCTGCTTTCAGCCCTCCTGGGCATGGGCATCGACAACATCATCGTTGAGGTCGACAACCTCGAGATACCCATCCTTGACGGCAGCGCATTGCCTTACGTTCAGGCATTTCGCAAGGCCGGTGTCCGGCGCCAGCGTCGCCGGCGCGAATATCTTCGCGTGCTCAGGAGTATCGAAGTTCGCGAGGGCGACAAATTCATCGGCGTCTATCCCGGGGACGGCTATTCCGTTTCCTACTCCATCGACTTTCCCGCGCCTATCGGTTGCCAGCAATATACCGTCGATCTTGCCACCTGCGGCTATGAGACCGAGATTGCTCCCGCCCGTACCTTCGGCTTTCGCGAAGACGAGCAGAAACTCCGGAACATGGGCCTGATTCGTGGCGCCTCCGAGGAAAGTGTCATCGTCCTCACCAGCAATGGCGTTCAGAACGGAACCCTGCGATTCCAGGACGAGTTCGTGCGCCACAAGGTCCTCGACCTCATTGGCGATCTCGCACTGGTCGGGCATCACATCCTCGGCCACGTGGTCGCGGAGCGCGCCGGACACGCCATGCATACGGCGCTGGTCTCCCGGCTTCTGCGCGATCGTTCCGCCTGGGAGCTTGCCACTCTCGGGTCCGAACGCCCGGAGAAGAAGACTCGGACCGTTTCAACGGTCACTCCCAGCCTCGTCGTCATCTAATCCGGCCGTTCCTCAGACCGCCGGATTCGTGGATGCGAACCCGCGATCCCGCGGGACCTTCCGGTCGGCTCAGGACAGGGACTGGGGCTTGGCCGCGCCTGCCAGCAGCGCCTCCAGCACATCCGCCGCGCCATAGCTTTCTGAGCCTTCGGGCACAAATCGCGCAATTTCCGCCAGATCGTCTCCCGCCGTCACCAGCGGAGTCTCCACATGCTGCCCGCAGCGCACCTGCTGATGCCCGATGTTCGCCATCAGCGCATTGCACAGGCACTTTCGCCCCTCCGCATCTTCGGCCTTGCCTCCCTTGGCCAGATAGACCGAAAGCGGCTCGGCGGGACAGCGATAGCCGATCTTTCCGTTCTCGTCGCGGTACAACTCCCGCAGAAACCCCAGGTCGCAGATGCGCGGACGTTTTGCGTAGACCTCTTCGTCCGAACCTGTGTCTTCCAGCCGCGCAACCTTGAAGGGAAACCCTGTCGGCGAAGCCAGCGGATCGGTGAAAACCTCCACCTCGCGCTTCTGCGCCTTCGCAATCAGCCGCTCCTTCAGATCCTCCCGCAGCCCCGACTCCCGCGTGAAAGCAAACGCCGTGCCCACCTGAACGCCGGTCGCACCCGCATCCAGAGCCTCGCGCAGCTTCGCAGCGGAACCATATCCGCCGGCCAGCCAGAACGGCGCCCCCAGTTCCCGAATCTTCTCCAGATCGACCGCGTCCCGCGCGCCGTATACCGGCTCGCCCTGCTCGGTCAGTTGCAGTCGTCCACGCGGAGGCGCATTGTGACCGCCCGCTGTCCGCGTTTCGATAATCAGCCCATCGACCTTACCGCTGGCTTTGCGCAGCATTGTCGTGGCGAGCGTGTTCGACGACACAATCGCCAGAAACGCAGGCCTGCGCAGCGGCGGCAGCTCGCTCTCCGCGTATTCTCGCGGGTCGAACCGCATCGTCGTCTCGTCGCCTTCTTCCGCCCCGATGACCTTCAGTGGATACTCCGCTGCCTCATGCCGCGCCAGCTTGTCCAGCACTCCCGGTATCTGCAGCGGAATCCCCGCGCCCATCAGCACATAATCCACGCCCGCCAGCATGGCTCCATACAGCGACGGCAGATGCGGCAGCTGCACCTTCTCCAGATAATTGATCCCCACCGCATTGCCGTGCCCCGCGCGCGCCAGAAATACCTCAACGAAATTAGCGACGATGCACAGTTCCACCAGCGCGCGCGGATCGTCCTTCTGGTGCAGCAGCATCGGCCGGTAGCTGGCCGTCGCCGCTTTTCCGCCCGCAATGTAATACTCGCGCCCGATGCGCTCCGCCATCGTGGCAAATGGAAACGCGCTCAACGCCCGACGCACATGTCCGCCGGCATCGCCGTCCTGCAGCCGCCGCGCCAAAATCTCATCCAGCGCCGTGCCCGACACCACCCCAAGCTGCCCCAGGCTTGAAACCGCCTGCGCCAGGCGCCAGCCGGACACTCCCGCGCCCATTCCGCCCTGAATCACTACCGGATAATTCCGCATACCTTCAGCTATGCTTTCATCCCGGCCATGCGGAACCGTGTCGTATCTTCGTAATTTCAGCCTTTTCCGCCGCGCCACGCAACCATGAGTAATCTTGCGCATTGCCGGCACTTCTGTCATCTCCGGCTCAGCCCTCCGTCGAAAGTCTGACCCCCAGTTCCATCCCCCGGAGGTTGTCCCGGCCGCTTGTTCGGGCCATGCTGGTTCTGCCTCTCCGCACCTGTCGACCCGCGTTTCCCCAGACACGGCCGAAAGGCACGCGATCCATTTCCGTTCACGCAACCCTGAAGTTCGTCCGTTGCTTCAGGACCAGGCCCGGGTCCCCTAAGGAGGACTGTGAAAAGTAAGCTCTGGCTGGCGTTCGCCCTGGCCATCGTTCTCACCTGGCACCCCGTCTCTCTCCATGCTCAGCGGACATCCGGCGCCACAACATCGCGCGACGATTCAGGGCGGTTCGCAGCCGGCGCAATCGACGGCGTCGTGCGCGATCCGTCCGGAGAGCTCGTCCGCAATGCGCGCGTCATCGTTACAAATGTCTCCTCCGGCACTCTCCAGTCCCTTTTAACCGGCGCCGATGGAAGATTCCGTTTCCACTCGCTCGCACCCGGTATCTATCGGCTCACCGTTCGCGCCGCCGGATTTCAGATCGCGGTCGTCTCCAGTCTCGTCGTAGCGTCCCACCGCACAACTACGGTCGATGTTCCTCTGCGCATTGCCCAATTCAGTTCTCAGGTGGAAGTCGAAGCGCAGGCGTCCGGCCGCGCCGTCAGCGAGCAGACCCACGACCAGAGCCAGAACGCCGCCGACTTGCTGAGCAGCATTCCCGGCATCAGCCTGCGCGGCAACGGTCAGCTTTCCTCCATCCCCATGCTGCACGGACTCGGCGACGCCCAGACTAAAATCGTCGTCAACGGCATGACCGTCTCGGCCTCCTGCGCGAATCACATGAACCCCCCGCTCATGTATTTGCCTCCTTCCGATGCGGCCCGCATCACCGTCATTGCCGGTATCACGCCCGTCAGCGAAGGCGGAGACAGCATCAGCGGCACCATCTCCATCCAGTCGCAGCCACCCGTCTTTGCACCGCGCGGCAAGCACATCTACGAACAGGGTGCCGCGTCCACCTTCTACCGCAGCAACGGCAGCAACTATGGCGGAGCGGCCTCCGAGTGGATCGCCGGGCACTCGCTCGGCATTGGCTATAGTGGCTCCTGGACGACCAGCGGCGACTACACCGACGGCAGTGGGCAGAGGATCACTTCCACCTACGCCCGCGGCGAAGACATTACTGTCACGCTGGCAGCTCGACGCGGTTCGAGCCTCTTCGTCCTCCGAGCCGGCCTGCATCGAATCCCTGATCAGGGTTTTGTCAACGACCGCATGGACATGGTGAATAACCAGGCCACTCGCCTCAATTTCCACTACCGCCAGACCCTGCATCGCGGCATGATCGACGCCCACGTCTACTATCAGAACACCGCGCACACCATGAACATCGGCCGCGACAAGGCCACCTTCCCCATGCCCATGTATATGCCGATGAACTCTCACGGCACCGATTCAGGTTACAACGTTCAATACGAGATCCCGCTCTCGGCCCGCCACACTCTGCGCATCGGCAATGGCCTGCATCGCTTCGTGCTCAACGACACCTGGGCGCCGGTTCCGGGGCAGGCGCCGATGATGGGCCCTGATACCTTTCTCAATATCAATAATGGCCGTCGTACCCGCGTCGGGACGTTTGCCGAGATTGCCAGCCGCTGGAATCCTCGCTGGACCACCCTGTTCGGGGCCCGCAACGACACCATCTGGAGCAATGCCGGCCCCGTGCATGGCTACTCCATGATGTATGCCGCCGATGCCGCTGCCTTCAATGCCGCCAGACGTGCCCGCACCGACGCGGACTTCGACGCAACGGTACTCGTCCGCTATCGCCTCAGCCACTCGGCGGACATTGAACTCGGTTATGCTCGCAAGAGCCGTGCGCCCGGCCTCTATGAACGCTACGCCTGGTCCACCAGTCCGATGATCAGCAGCATGATCGGCTGGTTTGGCGATGGCAACGATTATGTCGGCAATCTGACTCTGAAGCCGGAGGTCGCCCACACGATGAGCGGAACCGTCACTTTGCGCGGTGGAACTCCCGCTCGGGTTGAATTGACCGCTACTCCTTATGTCACCTGGATCCCCGACTACATCGATGTAAACCGCATCGATATCGTCACCGGAGGCGTCAACCGTTTTGCGCAGCTTCGCTTCGCCAATCACGGAGCAAGAATCTCCGGCCTCGACCTCTCCGGCAGCGCCTCGCTGTGGCGCAGTTCAGCGTTCGGCAAGGGCACGCTGACCGCCGTTGGAGGATGGCTCCATGGCGTTCGTCTCGATGACGGCGCCTATACCGGAACCGGCCTCTACGACATCATGCCTCCGCACGCACGCTTTGAAATCAGTCAGGACTACGAGCACTGGCGGAATGGAATTGCCGTGCAGGTCGTCGATCGCAAATCCGACGTCGACCCGCTGCGCTTCGAACGCCAAACGCCGGGTTACGCGCTCGTCGGCATCCATACCGCCTACCGCCGCGGACCGCTGCGCGCCAGCGCTGGCGCCATGAATCTGGCAAATCGCGAATACGAGATGCCGCTCGGTGGCGTCAACATGGACCGCTATCTGGCCCATGAATCCACTGCACGCGTGGAGCCGGTCGCCGGTCCGGGCCGATCCGTCTACGGCAGTCTGGATTTCCGCTTCTGAGGTTTCCCGGAGCGGAGCGGCGGTCCGCTCCGGAAGAACAGCTGCTCAGAAGTGCAGGCTGATCTGCGCCGTTATATCTCTCGGTGTCACATAATGCGTTCCGCTGAAGGTCGAGAGGAAGTTGTACAGCGCATATTTGTTGGCAATATTGATCGCCGTCACCCGAGCGTCCACTCGGTATCGCGTGTTGTGAAAGTGGAAGATGTTGTCCTCTCCCACGGACATATCGAACAGGCTGCGCGGATCGACACGCGGCGGATTCTTGTCGTTGTCTCCGGTGTAAGGCGCGGGAATCTTTACCAGCGACGAAGTGAACTCCGAGGCCAGGCATGCATCGGGCAGCGGATGTCCCGGCGTTGCCTTCTGGCCGTTGCATGCCAGTCCCCCTTCGAATTCCTCATCAGCGTCCAGACCCGTCAGGCTCACCGCCGGCTGACCGTTCAGGAAAATCGAAGTGCTTCCGCAGGCGCTGTTCGGATCGTGCGACAACGGATTGAAGCACGGCACCGCTCCGGCCACCAGGCCGCTGTCATAGCGCCAGTTGAAGCTGTACCACGGCGCCCATTTCCACGGCAGTTGATATTGCAGGTGGGTCGTCTGGTTCAGCCGTTCGTCGTGGTCGATTCGGAAGGGAAGTCCGGTCTGTCCCACCGTTTCGCCCGCGCCGCCTACCTGTGGCGGGAAAAATCGCGCCGCCACGGACGACATCGCCAGATAGCCGCTGATTCCATGAATCGGAGTCAGCGTCGCCCGCAGCGCAAATCCCGGGATCTTCGACTTCTTCCATTCGATAGGGAAGGTAATGGGCGTATTCCCCAGCACGCTGAAGTCGTAGGCGTTGTTGGTGTATTTCCAGATGTATTCGCCGCTGAAGACGAGATGCCGATAAAAGACCTGCTGCAGGCCCAGATGGTATTCATTGCGATATCCGGGAGAGAGAGGCGACGAGTGCTTCGCGGTGCAGGAAAGCAGCGGGTTGAGCACGTTATTCAGGCACCCATCGCTCGACAACACCAGGTTCTCGTTAAACGGTGTTTCCAGCGTCCGCGCATAGGACGCTCGCAGAACGGTGTTGGTGGACTTAATCGAATATGACATGCCCAGGCGCGGCTCCGCCTGGCTGGCGTCCGTAAGGCCGTTGTAAATATCTCCGCGGATCCCCACATTAAAGTGCCACGGCCCTTTCGCGATGACGTCTTCCACGTACTGGGAGAACTCGCGGATATCCGCATGTCCGTGGAAGGTGTAGAGGCCGCCTCCGCGAGTCAGGTCGTATGGCAGCAGATAAGTACAGGGCGGCCCCGTCGGCACATTCCCCGCCATGCAGCCGAGGGAATTCAGATACGTCGGATCCACGATTCCCAGCGAATCGTTCTCATTGAGGAAGGTGGAGTAGTATTCCAGCCCGGCTCTGACATCGTTCACCCCATGCACCCAGGAGATGTCCGTGTGGATGCCCGCATTGGTCAGAGTCCGGTGCTGGCCGATCGTTTCCTGCTGGACTGGTCCCAGATCCGCGAAGGGATCGCGGCTGGGATAGTAGTGATACCCGTCCCGGCGCACATAGGTCACGACATTCCACACCAGATGTGGATTGACGATGCGCGTGTAGCTGGGTGCGATGTCGATCGTGCCGATCTTCGAGCGCTGGTCCGTCTGTCCGGTGACAGGATGGCCCGCCAAATTGACGCCGCCGCGATTCAGGTTGTCGTAGGTGTTCGGAGTCTGAAACCACGAGCGCGAGTAATTGAAGTTCAGATGGACGGAATTCGCGGGGTTGATCGTGTAGTCCACCCTGTCGAAACTATTCTCCTCATTGCCCTTGTCGTGGAAGATGCTGAATTCAGGCGAATCGAGGAAGCGTCCGCTGTTCAGCGCCGACAGCGTGAGATAGTTGCCCCAGTTCTGCCCTCCGTATCCGAGGCTGAATCCACCCTTTACCGTCCCGAAGGAGCCATAGGACGTCGTGGCTGTCCCCACCGGTTTTGTGTCGCCCTGGCCCGACTTGGTCGTCACCTTGATGACCAGGCTCGTCTTGTCGCCGTACTCCGCAGGTGGCGCTCCTTCGATCACTTTCAGGGATTCCACCGAACTCACCGGCAGTTCGTTGGAAAATGTCTTGCTTTGCTGGTCGGTGATGGGCTGTCCGTCCACGGAAAAGGAATTCTCCGCATGATCTCCCAGACCGTGAAACATCCCATTGGAATCCGCTGTGACTCCTGGCGCGGTTTGGGTCACCAGTGCGCTGAGCCCGGACGAGACGCTCTCCAGCGGGATTTTCGAGAAGGCTTTCTGATCGATGTTCGTTTCCATGGAAGAAGAACTGTTGATCAGGTCGCTTGCCGTCACCTGAACCGTGGTCGAAGCTTCGCTCACGTTCAGCTTCACTGTAACCGTCACAGGAGCGGCGGTTTTCACCTGCACGTCCTGCACGCCCGGCCTGAATCCGCTGGCGTGCGCCGTCAGGTGGTAGGAATCGAACGGCACGTTGGTGAACTGGAAATCCCCCTGGCCGTCCGTCGTTGCGGTCCGCGCATACTGGCTCACGGGGTTCTGGATCCTGACGGTCGCTCCCGGCACTACCGCGCCCGTCGGATCGGTAACCGTCCCTTGAATCGTTCCGGTCGAACCTGCCTGCGCTGCCGCCCCGCGCACACAGAAAACTCCCGTCAAAAGTCCAATGAATATAAAAACAGCGGCATGACGCATCCACATGCGCATACACGACCTCCCGAATGGCTGTCAGAAAACTGTGAGTCCTGGAAATCTAAGCGAACTGGACCGCAGTCTCCGGCGGAGGCCGAATGGTTGGCTGAAAGGACACTACGCGCCGCGGCGCTGCAATGTGCCATACCGGCTCCACTTCGGCGATCGGCGTACTGACATGTGGAATTGCGATCGTCGGTGGCGCGTGTACGGCGCTGTGCGCCACCACGCAGAGGGAACAGTCAGGCTTCGACCTCAGGTCGTGATGGAAGTGCGCCGCCTGGACCATCCCGCTCAGCAGGATGATCGCAGCGCATACAATTCCGAATGCCAACCGTATTTTCGGACGAGCTGACTGCATCTGTTGCTTTGACTTTAGCCTGACTGCAAGGTTTTCTCCAAACAACCACATGCGTCGTTTTTTAACTTCCCCACGCCGGATGCCCGCCCGGACAGGCGGTCCTGGCCATTACTGCGCAACCGCGCAAAGCGGGGATTCAACCCGCGAAAGGCATTCAAGCCAGCACAAATTGCAGCGGAGTTCACGCGGAGGATTTCCCCGCCTTTTCGCCGCGATAGCCTGCGCACGGACGGCTGCTATGCTGCATCCAGAAGGCAACTTGCGCCCATGAGCATCCTACTCACCCCCATCGAAGCCCGCGTCCTTGGCGCCCTCATAGAAAAGGAAGCCACCACCCCGGAGTATTACCCGCTCTCGCTCAATGCATTGGTCAACGCCTGCAATCAGAAGAACAACCGGGAGCCGGTCATGCAGCTCTCCGAAGACGACGTTCGCCAGGCGCTCCACAACCTTGAAAGCGACGGCCTCGCCGGCGAGGCCCGCGCCGACAGCCGCGTGCCCAAATACGAGCACCGCCTGCAGGAAGTCTTCAACTTCACCCGAGGGGAAGCGGCCATTGTTTGCACGCTACTGCTCCGCGGTGCGCAAACCCCTGGCGAACTCCGCGGACGAGCGGAGCGCATC
>DAHVZZ010000276.1:0-2579 GCA_027323785.1 Acidobacterium sp.
ACGATGCTGCAGTCGCGCCTTGAAAATGTAACCGTGGAGAGGCATTATGCGGCGGACCTGCCCCGCATTTCCGCCTATGCCAGCGAGCTGAATCAGGTGTGGATGGCCCTGCTGGAGAATGCGCTGGACGCCATGGACGACAGCGGCCGCATCCGCCTCAGCGCGAATCGCTCCGGCGAGTTTGTTGTCGTGGAGATATGGGACGGCGGCCCGGGAATTCCCGCCGATATCCAGCCGCGCATCTTTGAGCCGTTCTTTACCACCAAAGCGCCAGGTTCCGGCCTGGGACTTGGCCTGGACACAGCGCAGCGCATCGTCCGCCAGCATCGCGGCTACATTCACGTGAAGTCGGAACCGGGCAGCACCTGTTTCCAGGTGCGGCTGCCCGTCGAGCCGCTCCAGGCATACTGACGTGCCTTGGCCAGGCATTTCGACGGCGGCACTGTGGATCGCCCTCAGTCTTCCCGCGGGACCGCCGTCCTCAGCCGCGGTGACTCATCGTACCAGGGACAATCCCAGAGATGGTCTGGTCTATGTATGGATTTCTCCGGGAAGCTATTTCACCGGTTGTGTCCCGGGAGACCAGCTCTGCTATGGCCGGGAACGAAAGCGCAGGAAAATCAGAATCGCCGATGGATTCTGGATCGGGCAGACCGAGGTCACGCAGGCTGCCTACAGCAGAGTCATGGGAGCGGACCCGTCCCTCTACCATGGGTCCGATCTCCCCGTGGACAGTGTCAGCTGGCCCCAGGCGGCAACCTATTGCAGGCGTGTCGGGATGCGGTTGCCCACCGAGTCGGAATGGGAATATGCAGCGTACGGGGGCTCCGCCCATTTGCCGCGCCGGCCACTGGCATCGCTTGCATGGTACGCCCCGAACAGCGATAACCGCACGCACCCAGTGGCGACAAAACTGCCCAACAAATATGGGCTCTACGACATGCTGGGCAATGTCTGGGAGTGGGTGCAGACTGCCGGCTTTCCCGCGGGCGAAAAGATCCTCAAAGGAGGATCCTTCTACAATTCCGCGCGCGACGTGAGAATCTCCAACCGCCTGAGTGCGCCGCCGGATCTTCATCACCGCGATATCGGATTCCGGTGCGCGGGGAGCGGATTGTAGCCCCAGTCCGCTCCCGCCTTGCTCCTCAGCCCGTGTTCCGCAGACCCGCCGCGATGCCGCTGATCGTCCCCGCGATGGCGCGGTTCACTTCGTCCGTGTCCTCGCCCGCGCGCTTCCGGCGCAGCAGATCCACCTGGATCAGGCTCATCGGGTCCACGTAAGGATTTCGCAGCAGGATCGATCGCGCCAGCACCGGATTCGCCTCCAGCAGCTCCTTCTGTTCCGTTACCGCCAGCACTGCCTCGCGCGTCCGTTCCAGCTCCGCCTTCAGCATGTTGAAGACGCGCTCCCGCATCCCCGCGTCCGGCACCAGCGATGCATACAGCGAGGCGATGCCCAGGTCGGCCTTGGCCAGCGCCATCTCCACATTGCGGATCATGTCGATGAACAGCGGAAACTCCGCCATCATCTCCCGCAGCAGCTCCAGCGCGCCCGGCTTCTTCGCGTACTGCAGCAGCGCCGTGCCTACTCCGAACCACGCCGGAACCAGCAAACGGCTCTGCGTCCATCCGAACACCCACGGAATCGCCCGCAGATTCTCAAAGCTCATCTGCCCGCGACGCCGCGCCGGACGCGACCCGATCCGCGCATGTTCCAGCTCCGCCACCGGTGTGGCCACTTCAAAGTAGCGCAGCACCTCCGGGTCCTGAAGGATCCGCTCCTGGTAGTACGCGTAGCCCGTCGCTGAAAGCTCGTCGAACGCCTGCTCCCATTCGGGCTTCAGAATGCCGCTCTGGTGCCCATCCGGCAGCATGGCATTCGGCCGCGCCAGAGCATCCAGCGAGGCCGCGATCATCAGCTCCAGGCTGCGCTCCGCCAGCACCACATCCGAATACTTGAAGTGCAGAACCTCGCCCTGCTCCGTGATCCGCAGCTCGCCCTCAAACGCGCCCACCGGCTGCGCGTAGATGGCCCGATGCGTCGGTCCGCCGCCGCGTCCCACCGTGCCGCCGCGCCCGTGGAACAGCCGCAGCTTCACGCCGCACTCCCGCGCCACCTCATGCAGCGCCCGGTGCGCCCGGAAAATCTCCCAGGTGCTGGTCAGCATTCCGCCGTCCTTATTCGAGTCGGAATATCCCAGCATCACCTCCTGCCGGTAGCCCCACGACTCCAGCAGCGTCCGGTAGCCCGGCGAGGTCCACAGCGTCCGGCAAATCTCCGGCGCATTCCGCAGATCTTCAATCGACTCGAACAGCGGGACCGGCATCAGTCCCGGATCGCCATCGCTGCCCGCCACCTGCACCCCGCCCAGCCGCGCCAGCCACACCACGGCCGTAATGTCTTCCACGCTCGCCGCGCCGCTGATCACATACTGCCGGATCGCCTCCGGACTGCAGCCCGCCTTGATCTCGGCAACCGCCCGCAGGGTTTCGATCACGTCCCGCGTCGGCTCGCTCAGCGGCTCCGGAGTCGTCGCTCCGTTTTCCACGCACCAGCCCGAAGTCTCTTCGAGCGCCTT
>DAHVZZ010000288.1:0-2701 GCA_027323785.1 Acidobacterium sp.
CCCGAAAGCGAAGCAGCACTGTGAAGTTTCCTTCCCGTTTCCTCGCCGTTCCCCTGTTCCTCACCCTGTCCGCGCCCGCGCTTCTCGCTCAGGTCGCCTCGCAGCCGCCTGGCGCCACCATGCCACCCTCCGCATCGCCGCGAGCCGGGCTCATCAAAAGAATGGCTCCGCCTCCGCGGCGCTCGCGCCCACAACCTCCGCGGCCTCGACATCGATATCCCCCTCAACCTGCTCGTCGCCATCACCGGCGTCTCCGGCTCCGGCAAATCCACCTTCGTCCACGACGTCCTCTATAAAGCCGTCGCCCATCGCCTCGGCCGCATCGAAGGTGCCGATCCCTCCGGCATCTATCGCGACCTCCAGGGCGTCGAGCGCCTTTACGACATCGTCCTCGTCGACCAGACCCCCATCGGCCGCACCCCACGCTCCAATCCCGTTACCTATATCAAGGCCTTCGACGCCATCCGCGAGCTCTTCGCCGCCCAGCCCGAAGCCCAGCGCCGCGGCTACGGCCCCGGACACTTCTCTTTTAATGTCCCCGGCGGCCGCTGCGACGTCTGCGAAGGCGACGGCACCGTCACCGTCGAAATGCAGTTCCTCGCCGACGTCGAACTACCCTGCGAAGAATGCAACGGCACCCGTTACAAAGCCAGCACCCTCGAAATCCACTACAAGAACCGCGGCATCCACGACGTCCTGCAGATGACCGTCCGCGAAGCCCTGCGCTTCTTCCAGGGCCACCCCAAAATCGTCGACAAGCTCGCCGTCCTTGAGGAAATCGGCCTCGGCTACGTCCGTCTCGGCCAGTCCGCCACCACCCTCTCCGGCGGCGAAGCCCAGCGCGTCAAGCTCGCCGCCCACCTCGCCTCCACCCGCTCCGATTCCCGCGGCAACGGCAAACAGGGCGGCAGCCGCATCCTCTACATCCTCGACGAGCCCACCACCGGCCTCCACTTCGACGACGTCGGCAAGCTCCTCGTCGCCTTCCGCAAGCTCATCGATGCCGGCGGAACCCTCCTCGTCATCGAGCACAACCTCGACATCATCAAGTCCGCCGACTGGGTCATCGATCTCGGTCCCGAAGGCGGCTCCCGGGGCGGCCAGCTCGTCGCCGCCGGCACCCCCGAGCACATCGCCCTCACCCCGCAGTCCCATACCGGCCAGTGGCTCGCTCGCGTTCTCCACTCCCGTTCCGTCTCACACCCAATACCCACTCCCGAAAGCGAAGCAGCACTGTGAAGTTTCCTTCCCGTTTCCTCGCCGTTCCCCTGTTCCTCACCCTGTCCGCGCCCGCGCTTCTCGCTCAGGTCGCCTCGCAGCCGCCTGGCGCCACCATGCCACCCTCCGGACAAAAACAGGTCATCCCCAGTCCCCTCGACGCCGCCGAAAACGCCATCGCCAGCCAAAACTACGCTGCTGCGGCCGCCCAGCTCGACCTCTTCCTCTCGACCCATCCCACGGACGCCCGCGCCCTCTTCGACCGCGGCTACGTTGCCCAGGCCCAGAATCAGATCCCAAAGGCCATCTCCTGCTACCGCAAGGCCATCGCCGCCGACCCAAAGCAGTTTGAGTCCCGCCTCGCTCTCGGCCTCATCCTCGCATCTCAGGGCGACGACCAGCCCGCCATCGTCCAGCTCCAGGCCGCCACCACCCTCCAGCCCAATCCGCCCAACCCCGCCGCTCAGGCCCAGGCCGACCGCGCTCTCGCCCGCCTGCTCGTCCACTCCAATCCCGTCGCCGCCCGCAACGCCCTCCTCTCCGCCCTCAAGCTCACTCCGGAAACCCTCTCCGACGCTATCCTCACCGCCCACATCGCCGAATCCGCCGGTGACACCGCCCTCGCCGAGCAGGCCTGGCAAACCGTCCTCCAGCACCAGCCCGGCTCCGTCCAGGCCACCGCCTCCCTCGTTCATCTGCTCATCCTCCAGAAGCAGTACTCCCAGGCCGAGCCCCTGCTCCACGCCGCCCTCGCCAAACACCCCAACAACGCCACCCTCAACGCCCAGCTCGCCGCCGTCCTCGACGCCCAGGGCAGGCAGACGGAAATGCTCGGCATCCTCCAGAAGCTCCACTCCGAGGAGCCCAATAACTCCGCCGTCACCTCCATGCTCGCCGACGCTGAGCTGCAGGCCGGCCAGTACGCCCCGGCTGACGCCCTCTACGTTCAGCTCCTCGCCGCCTCGCCGAAGAACACCGATTACCTGGATGCCCACGGCCGCATCCTCATCCACCAGCAGCATTACCGCCAGGCCCTCGCCGCCTTCAACCAGGTCGTCGCCATCCATCCCGGCGACGTCGACGCCTGGTCCGGCATCGCCTACGCCGACTCCCAGCTCCACAACTACACCGGCGAAATTCAGGCTCTTTCCACCCGCTCGAAATATGCACCGGAAAATCCCAGCACCCTCTTCCTCCGGGCAACTGCGTACGATAATCTCCATCAGACCAGGGCAGCGGTGGACTACTACCAGCGCTTCCTCGCCGCCGCCAATGGCAAATTTGCCACCCAGGAGTGGCAGGCCAAACAACGCCTCAGGCTCCTGGAACGATAACCGCCAGCCACACCGCACATGCTCTCCGCGCTGGGTTGACTGCAGGGCTCTGGGCCGGCATCCTCCTTTCGGGTTCCGGCCTCCGGACTACGGCCAATCCACGGTGGCGCAAACGCATCGATTGCCATGTTGCGGCCTCGCTGCCCCCG
>DAHVZZ010000289.1:0-2847 GCA_027323785.1 Acidobacterium sp.
CAGCCTCCGCGATCCTGCGCGATGGCATCGTTCATATGCTCGGCATCCTCAGGCGACGCGCCCTCGAATTCAAAAGCACTCCCACTATCGGGCGCACCCACGGCATGCACGCCGAACCCACCACGTTCGGCCTCAAGATCCTTAACTGGTATGCGGAAATGCGTCGCAATCTCGACCGGTTTGAGGCCGCCGCCGAACAAATGCGCGTCGGCAAGCTCTCCGGAGCGGTCGGCACCTTCGGTCATCTCAAACCTGAACATGAGGAGCAGATCTGCGCGCGACTGGGGCTGGCTCCCGCACCCATCGCCACCCAGGTTCTCCAGCGCGACCGCCACGCCCATTACATTTCCACGCTGGCCATTATCACGGCCACCCTGGACAAGATTGCCACCGAGGTCCGTCACCTCCAGCGCACCGAAGTCCGCGAAGCCGCCGAGTTCTTCTCCGAAAAGCAGAAGGGCTCTTCGGCCATGCCCCATAAGAAGAACCCCATCACCGCCGAGCAGATCTGCGGTTTGGCGCGCGTCGTCCGCGCCAATGCCCAGGCTGCGTTTGAAGATGTGGCCCTCTGGCACGAGCGCGATATTTCCCACTCCTCGGTCGAGCGGGTGATTCTTCCCGATTCCACGATCCTGACCGATTATTTGTTGGCCAAGACTGCTGACATGATCGACCGCCTCATGGTCTATCCCGATCGCATGAAGAAGAACCTCGAATCCACCGGCGGCCTGATATTCAGCGGGCAGCTTCTGCTCGATCTGGCGGAAGCGGGTATGCTCCGCGAGGACGCTTACCGACTTGTCCAGAAGCATGCCATGAATGCCTGGCAGAACGACCTTGTCTTCCGCCATCTCGTCGCGGCGGATCCTGAGATTTCCAAGAAGCTTTCGCCGGAGAAACTGGTCCGTACCTTCGATCTCCATCGCCAGCTCACCAATGTGGACGCCATCTTCGCCCGCGTTATCTCTCAGGAGTAAATCCAGGCACCGCGGGGCTCGCGATCAATGCCTGTCCCGCGTCTCCGCTCCGGCTGTTTTCATCTCGTATCAAACTCCGCAAAACGCCACTCGCACCCGTACTAAACTAGGCGCTGACTCGAAGTTGGGCCCAGCGGGCTGCTCGAGCGGTTCAGTTCCGCGCCCTCCAGTTCAGGCACGCAGAGGAGGAACTCCCGATGATTGCAATCCTTGGAGCCGGCGGTTCCATCGCCGATCACCTCGTCCCGCTACTTTCCCAGTCGCCGGAGCCCTTCCGGCTTGTCAGCCGTCGCGCTCATGCCGCTCCTCCGGGCGGTGAAAGCCTCTCCGCCGACCTTGCCGATCCCGCCCAGGCCATGCGTGCCGTGGCCGGCTGCCGCATCGCGTTCCTCGTCGTCGGATTGCAATACGATCATCGCGTCTGGGCCGATTTGTGGCCGCGCATCATGGACAACACAATCGAAGCCTGCAAATGCGCCGGAACCCGACTCGTGTTTTTCGACAATGTCTACATGTACGGCCGCGTCTCCGGACCTATGACCGAGGAGACGCCCTTCAATCCCTGCAGCAAAAAAGGCGAAATCCGCGCTCGCATTGCCACCTCACTCATCCGCGAATGGCAGTCCGGCAATCTCACCGCGCTCATCGCCCGCGCCGCCGACTTTCACGGTCCGGCGACGCCCACCTCGATTCCCGGCGCCATGATCTATGGTCCGCTCAGCCACGGCCAGAAGGCATCCTGGCTGGTCAATGATTCCGTCCCGCATTCATTCACTTACACGCCAGATGCCGCCCGGGCCCTCCTCACTCTGGCCGGGTCCGAGTCGGCCTGGAACCAGACCTGGCATCTACCCACGGCTCCCGAGCCTCCCACCGGCGGTGAATACATTGCGATGGCCGCCGAAGCTCTCGGAGTCGCCCCCCGCTACCGTATTCTTTCCCCTACTATGGTTCGCCTCGTAGGTCTCTTCCAGCCCGTTGTTGGGGAGATTTACGAGATGCTTTATCAGAACGACTCGCCTTACCTCTTCGACTCCTCTAAATTCGCCGCCGCCTTCGGCTTTTCCGGCACGCCGTACCCTGAGGCGATCCGCCTCACCGCACAATCCTTCCATCGCTGAGCAGGAAGACCGTTACCCCCGTGGCTCTCTCGGGTGCCATTCGGCAACGATTGGCGGGCTACCGCTGCATTTTCCCGCGCCGCCGATGTGGCACGGCGGTATAGTATTGGCCTGGCCGGACGATCTCCGATCCCGCTGCTTGTCGATCCGTCCTCAAGTTCGGCCACGGCTGCCCGCTCTTCTTGCCCGGGCAGAGGAAAGGGGTTCCTTATGGCATTCTGTGGCAAGTGTGGATCGCCGCTCGCCGAGGGCATCGGTTACTGCCCTCAGTGCGGAGCGCCTGCGGGTGGAACCGCAGTCATGCCCCAGGCGGCCGCGCCAGCCGTCGGAGGACTGAAGGAGAATGTGGCGGGGTTGCTCTGCTACCTCCTGGGATGGCTGACCGGGATCATCTTTTTCCTGATCGATAAGCGCCCCGCAGTCCGCTTCCATGCGGCGCAATCGATCGTTGTCTTCGGCTCGCTCAGTATTCTGCGCATCATCCTTTCCTTTGGCCTCTACGGAAGCCATATGGTCGGGCTGTATTCGCTCTGGGCGCTGCTTGCGCTGCTTGTGACGGTGTTTACGGTGGTGCTGTGGGTCATCCTGATGGTCACCGCGTACCAGGGAAAGCAATTCGAAATCCCCTTTGCCTCCGGGCTTGCTCGGAGCCTTGCGGCCAGCGGCAAAGTCTAGCTGTGGAGTGTCAACAGGTTGTTCCGATCGAGGGCTGATCGGCTGACGGGTGGCGACCAGCCGAGACTACCATG
>DAHVZZ010000295.1:0-8031 GCA_027323785.1 Acidobacterium sp.
GCGATGAATGGCGGCGCGAATGCGCTTATAGGTGCCGCAGCGGCAGAGATTGCCGTTCATCGCTTCGTCGATCTGTTCGTCGGTCGGATGTGGGGTGTGCTCAAGGAGCGCCGCGGCGCTCATCATCTGTCCCGACTGGCAATAGCCGCACTGGGGCACGTTCAGCTCGCGCCACGCTTCCTGCACCGGGTGTGTGCCGTCGACGGAGAGGCCTTCAATGGTAGTAATGCGCTGGCCGGCCGCTGCCGAAAGGGGCGTCAGGCAGGAGCGTATCGCGTCGCCGTTCAGATGCACCGTGCAGGCGCCGCAGGATCCCACGCCGCAGCCGAATTTCGGGCCGACTAACTGCAGATGTTCCCGCAGAACCCACAGCAAAGGCGTGTCCGGATCAGCGTCGACCTCGACGCTCCGTCCGTTTACCGTCAGTTTTACCGCCACCGAGCCCTCCTTCGGCCATGCCCGCGTTGGTGCGGGGCCATACCGCGACTGCAACAGTCTCGGCATCCAGCATAACTCCGGGCAGTGACGGCGGTCACGACGGACCTGTGAATTCCCTCGGGAGCGCGTGGGCGCAGGGCAGAGATTTGGGGGAGCGGACGCGATCGGGGAAGGCGAGAAACCTGGGAAATCTGCCGCAGGCGGCATGGGCGGTGCGGACGATCCCGCGCAGGGCACAGCACGCCCTGCGCGGGATCGGGGGTTAGTTGTCGCTGTGAACCTGGGAAATATCCGCCACCGTGAGCAAATAGTTGTCGGAGGTGTCCCGGAGCAGGTAGCCGTGCATTTCGAGGGAGGTGCCCGCCGCCAGCGAAGTGAATCCGGAAGCGGTCAGCGAATCCTCGTACTGCGTTTGCGCGCTGGTGGAGGCCATGAGCGTTGTCAGCGACTCGTAAATGGTGAGGTATGACTCTTTCGGCAGCTGGAGCGTGAAGGTGTATGTCGGAGCTGTACCCTGCGGAGCCGCGGCGAGAGTGCCGGAGAGGCTTTCCGGCGCCAGATCGACTTCCTGCGCCGCGATGGACTGGCCGGCGCCCGCCATGCCAATCACCTGAACGGACTGTCCGGGGAAGATTTCCGCATTGGTGAACGCCGTCGCGAGAATGCCATCCTGGATGGCCTCCTGATCGACGCCGTAGACCGTGGACGAGGAAAGAGATACGGTCATCGCCGCTGTCGAAGACATATCCCCGAAATCCTCGCGCGGGACGAAGGTGAACGAGGTGACGTTGCCGCTGCCGTCGGTGGAGACCGCGGTGACGATGCCACGGCCGCCGCCCTGCGAGCTGTCCATGGACTTGCCGTCCATCGAGGAGGAGATCATGGTGGCGACCAGCGATCCGTCGGTCTGCACCAGGCCGTGGACGGTGACGATGGAGCCCTGCTGGATGCTGCCGGCGGAGGTATTCGCCGAGAACTGGGTGGATGAGTTGATGGCGAAGGTGGACTGAGCACCGGTTCCGGCCGACTGGACCGTGATGGAGGTGGAACTGATGGTAACAACCGATCCGGTGACTTCCACTTCGCGTGCGGCGGCATTCTCGCTTTCAATGGAAGCGGCTGCCGAGGTAATGGCTGGGGTGAAGGTCAGAGTGGAGCCGGTCAGGTCGAAGGACTGAGCGAGGTTGAAATTCAGGCTCAGGTGAACGTCGTGGCCCTGAGAGACCGTCAGCGCCGGATTCAGGGCGACCGTGTAGCTCGCCGAGGTAACGGTCGCCGTGCCGTTCACCGCGGCGCCAGTGGAATCGAGATAAGTGACGGTGGCCGAAGCGATCGTGACGTTGACCGCGTTGTAGGTCCCGGCGGGGACGTCTTCGGTCTCCAGCGGTTCCTGAATGGCGCCGAGACTGGATAACTCAATGGTGCGCGGGTTAGACAGGACAGTAACAGCGGACCCGCCGCCGGAAGGCGTGAGGGAGATCGAGGAGATGGTCACTTTCGCTGAAAGGATGTTGGTCAGGGGTGCGTCGCCGACGGTGACAACCATTGCCGGATTGGCTGTTCCGCCGGTTCCGGTGGTGGCGCCGGATCCCTGGCCGCAGCCAGCGATCGCAAGAGCCGCGAGACCCGATAGAGCCAAAGCGGCTGCGCAAGGGAGAAGCTGGTTCTTCATGGGTTACTCCTTTGGGGGAAAGCGCAGTTTCCGCAGCTAATGTAGCTCACACTGATCTGAATTATGTTGGTTCCAGGATGAAGAATTTGTCATTCATTGCGTGCGGAAGCTACTTTCCTAACTGAAGCTGTAAAGGTTACATGCTTCGTTACACGCTCGTGCAAAAACTGCACAGCGCGGTCGCATGCGGGCTGCTCGAACCGGGCGGCTCGCATGGAGAAGGCCATCTTCCGGCACCGGGAAACGAGGGCTGGAGAGGCGACGTTTTGGCTCGGGGCGGCGGGCGGAATCCCTGTGAAGTTGTAACAGTGGTTGATCGGAGTCGCGCTGCTGTAGCGAAGCGAGGACACGGGGCAGCCACTGCGATGGTTGCCCCGCGTCGCTTCGCTGCTCAGTAGACGTCGCGCAGGTAGCGCTTCTGCTTCTTCATCCCGGCGAGGAAGTCCTGCGCGTATTCGGGGCCGCGGCCGCTGTGGGTGGCGACGGCTTCGAGGAGAGCGGCTTCGACGTCGGGCGCCATCTTCTGGGAGTCGCCGCAGACGTAGAAATAAGCGCCCTGGTCGAGCCAGCGCCACAGTTCAGTGGAGTTCTCACGGATGCGGTCCTGGACGTAAATCTTGAATGCCTGATCGCGGGAGAAGGCGGTGTCGAGCCGCTGCAGGGTGCCGTCGTTCTGCCAGGCCTCGAATTCCTCGCGGTAGAGGAAATCCTGGGCGTAGCGCTGGTCGCCAAAGAAGAGCCACATGGGCCAGGTTCCCAGGCCGGCCTGCTTCTGCTGCAGATAGGCGCGGAAGGGAGCGACGCCGGTTCCGGGACCAACCATGATGACGGGAACGCCGGGGTCGGGCGGCAGGCGGAAGAGGTTATTGGAATGAATGAAGAGGGGCAGGGTGCAGCCGGCCGGGGCGCGCTCGCCGATCTGCCCGGAGCAGACGCCCCAGTGGCAGCGGCCGAAGCTCTCGTATTTCACCACGCGGACGGTGAGGTGAACGGTATCCGGATAAAGCGCCTGGCTGGAGGAGATGGAGTAGAGGCGCGGAGCAAGGCGGGGAAGGAGCTTAAAGAGCTGCTGCGGGCTTTCCAGATCGCAGGGGGCGAAGTCGAGCAGATCGAGGAATTCGCGCCCCCAGAGCCATTTTTCGAGCTTGTCCTTATTGCCCGGCTCGATGAGCGCGAGGAGCTCGGGATGGCCGGAATGTTTGGCCCAGGCGCGCAGAGTGGTGCCGGAGACTTTGCCGATCATGAGCCAGTGAGTGAGGGCCGCGGTCACATCGAGGGGCTTGCCGTAGAAATCCACCACCGGTTCGCTGCCGGTGAAGCGCAGGCGGCGGAGGATTTCCGCGACGGCCGGAGCGGGATTCTGCGGCTGGATACCGGCGGAGTCGCCGGGCAGGTACTCGATGCCGGAGTCGCCGAGAGCCAGCTCGATGTGGCGGGTTTCCTTCTCCGAGCCGGAACCGGTGAGCAGACGATTGACTGTCACCAGAGCGGGATAGGGGTTGTTGCGGTTGTAAACGGAATGAGCAGATGTGGCTTCCAGCGTTCCGACGCTCTCAGGCTGCATGCGGCTGCTGTCCCCCTTGCTTTGGACCAGTTATTGTACGGCTTCATTGACGCCATCGACGATATGCAGATGAAAGAAGAAGTGGCTGTGATGCGGCTCACAACCGCGCGAAGGGAGCAGTGTGCCCGCGATTCTTCCGTACTGTTTAGGTAAACACGTGAGGCGTACCGCTGCAATCAGGCTCCGTAGTGGTCAAGGAAGGGTGAGCGGGGCGAGGGGCGGCGGCGCTCGGTGCCGCCGAGGGAGGCGGAGATTTCGCGGCAGCAGCGGAGGAGGTGCTCGGCCATTTCGGGGACGCTCTGCTGGGTGATGCGGGAGGCGGGGCCGGAGATGCTGACGGCAGCGACGGGACGGCGGGCGTCGTTGAGAATGGGAGCGCCGACACAGCGGACGCCGGCCTCGACTTCCTCGTCGTCGATGGCGTAGCCGCGCTGGCGGACGCGATCGAGAGAGCGCTGCAGAGCCTCAGGCGTGCAGAGCGTGCGCGGAGTGAGGCGGGTGAAGCGGATGCGGGCGATGATCTCGCCGGCCTCATCGGGGGGCAGGAAGGCGAGCATGGCCTTGCCCATGGCGGTGCAGTGGACGGGGTTGGAGGCTCCCACGCGGGAGGCGAGCCAGACTTTGCGATTGCTGGGCTCGACTTTGTCGAGGTAGACGACGGAGGCCTTCTGCAGGACGCCAAGGTGGACGGTTTCTCCGACCTGAGCGGAGAGGCGGCGAAACCAGGGATGGACGCGGGCGCGGAGGTCGATTTGCTCGACGGCGCGGCTGCCGAGTTCGTAGAGCTTGAGGCCGAGGCGGAAGCGGTTCTCCGCCGTGCGCTCGATGAGGCCGGTACGCTCAAGGACCATGAGGGCGCGGTGGGCGGTGCTTTTGTGGAGGCTCATCCGCTCGCAGACATCGGCCAGGCCGAGCGGGCCTTCGGATTCGCCCAGCAGTTCGAGGACGGCCACGGCGCGGTCGAGGCTCTGGAGCTGATAGGGCTCGCCGTCGAGCTTTTTCCGTTTGGGATCGGGCGCTGTTTCGCTGGTTTTTTCTCGCATGACTGATACCTCACCGCGCCAGACAGCCACCGTCGAGGACGGCGACCGTGACGGAATTGCAGGGCGGGACGCGCACGCCGCAGTGGAATGCGACCGGGGCTCCTGCTGCCCGGAGGACCGAAGCGGCAACGGCCGATTGGTCGCGACCGTTTATCTCGCCAGGAGGTACGACGTACCTGTATTCGATCCGGGCCAGGGAGAATTGTTTCGGGGCGGAGGAGGACTTGTCAAGCGGAGGCGCGAGAAGGGCATGGGAGCAGGAAGAGCCCGCGGCCGCCGTTGAAGAGCGAAGCGGCGGCGGGCTGCAGGACTACTGCGTATTGTTGGGAATGAGCGCGGCATGGCCTAACTGCGAGGGGATATCTCCGAAGATTCCGGACATGGAGGTGACGGCGTTGTGGGAGGAGACGCAGCCGCGGTCGCCACCGGGGACTGTGTAGTCGGAATAGAAGTATTTCGGATCGCTGGCCATCTGCTTCATGGTGTCGCAGGGGGAGATGTTGGGATGCTGTCCGGCATTGCGGTCGCTGGCACAGGCGCTGCTGGAGCTACTGGTGGAGGCGCCGTAGGCGATGGTAAAGACTTTTGTTCCGTTCTGGGGAATGTTGGCCGCGTAGTGGGCGGCGTCGACGGCCTGGCCGCACTCGCCTACCCAGGAGGGATAGGTTCCGGAACTGGTGGCGACGCCATAGGTGGCCGGGAGTGCATAGGCAGTGTTCGTGAGCTGGGTTGTCGATTTATAAGTCGTGGTCGATTCGGTGGGCGAACTGGGCATGGCGGGGCTGAGCGGGCTGGGGCTGGAAGATGACCGCGGCGCCGTGGAATTTCCGTCACCGAGGATGACCATGACGTTGGTGGAACCAGGGTTGTCTGCCTGCTCGGCGAGCAGGGCGGCCTGAGCGGCGTAGATAGCGCCGGCGTAATAGGTGCCGTAATTGCCGTCGTAGTTGGAGGGCTGAAGGCCGCCGCAGCCGGAGACGCCTCCGGCAGCCATGACGAGGCTGGAGTTACGGTTGATGGAAGTGGAGGCGGCGGAGGTACGGTAGTTATCGGAGAAACCCACCACCTGATAGGAGGGTCCGAGAGAACCCGAAGGCGGGGCATACGCGGTGGCATCGATGGGCGGAAAGGTGTAAGGCTCGGCCCAGGCAATGCCGGACCAGGGCGGATCGTTCTGGATGCTCCAGGTTACGGTTCCGTTCCAGCTGGTGGATTTTCTGGCAGTCAGGAGAGATATATAGGAGTTCACCGACTGGTCGTAAGAATAGCCGGAGCGGCCAGGTATGGGAGTGGTGCAGGTAAAGATACCATTCATCTCGATGCCAACCGGCTTTCCCGAGGCAACATTGGGGAAGGTGAAGAGCGCGACGTGGTCCACCGCTGGATTCAGGGAATACTTTCCCTGGCCCTGATAGCCGAGCATCTTCAGGACGCCGTCGAGGGCGCACTGCTCCTGGGTTTCGCCGTTGCAGTAGCTGTCAATCGCGTTCATGGACAGGGTGGAGTCGACGATGATGGCGATGTTGTAGGGTCCGCCGGAGCCGCGTTCGGCGGCGGTGGAGGTGGTGCTGACGGTGACGTTTTTTACGCCGAAGATGCGGGCGAAGTAGGTGGGGATGGAGGCATTTTCCGTTACACGGATGGCATTGGGGCTGGTCGAGGAGCAGTTGCCGCCGATCGCCTGCAGGCACAAAGGAGTGATGACGACGGAGCTGACGGAGACTCCAGGCAACTGGTTCTTCCCCGATGGAGTAGCGCTGTAGTTTTCACCCACGGTGGAATAGGTGGTATCGGGGAGTGTGCCGGCGGCGGCGAGGGCGGCGGCATCGGTGGAAATCTGGAGCTGCCGGCGAACGACCATGGCGTGGCCGATATCGATGACAAGGCCGCCGAGCATCAGGCACACGATCAGCACAATCGCTACCCAGGAAAGCACCTGTCCGCTGTCATCGCGGAGGGAGCGAGAGCCAACAGAAGAATGCGGGGTTTTCCGCTTCGTGAAACTCAGGAAGCTCATTGGGTCCGTCCTATCGACCTGCGTCTGCGCCGCGGAAGGATCTGACGGCACGAGGGAGGGCCGGGAGACCGCCGCAGCATTCGCAAATCCGGTTACTGCACCTGTTCGGCGGCTGTCGCCTTCAGGTGAAGAGCTTTTCCACTCCAGCCAAATACCAGCGGGGTTGTCGTATATGTCGCCGAAATCTGCACACTATCGTTCGAGTGCAGCGTGAGGTCGGGGCAGGAGGCAGAAAGAGTGCTCACCGTGCCGCCGGAGACCGGGTTGCCGCTGCTGTCGGTATAGCTGGTGTAAATGACGGTGAAGCTGAGATTCGATGGGTCAAGCGTGGGTGCGGCGTCCTGCACAGTCTGGAAGGCGAAGGCGCACTTGTCCGACGCGGCGAGGGGAGGGTTTTGCTGGTCGCGGCTGAGGGCGAAGGCTCTGGCGCCATCGCCGACGGCGTTGGTGAGGACCTCGTACTGATTGATGACGATGCCCATGGAGAAGAGGCCGGTAAGGATGAGCAGGAGCGGAGGAAGGACGAGCGCAAATTCGACCAGCGCCTGGCCGCGATTGCCGGAGCGGGGATCCGATGCTGTCCTGCGTCTGGCAGTGTGGCTGAGGAATGCGCGTCTCGGGTTCATCATCAACGCTCCGTGGATGAAACAGAGGCCCTGCGCTCCAGCTCCGGCGGTTCCGATTGCGGTAAGTGCAGCGGCATGCTGAGATGAGGTTAGTGCGGGGCCGGTAAAGATCAATGGCAAAGCTGGGCTATCTGCATGGGTCTCGAGTAACGAAGGAGCGGGTTACGAAACCGGCACCTAAGCGTGGGACGCGGCCGCAAGGGGTTGTCCGAGACAGTGGGACGGAGCGGGGGATCGCGATTTCGCCGCGTGGCGACTGTGTGAACGCACGCGATGACGTCCCTGAGGAGGGAGCGGATGCTGTTACCGAGACTCATCCATGAGTAACAGCCGAAGATTTGGCGCTGGAAGGTGGATTGTTAGAGAGTGGGACGGCGGATGCGAGTGGGCGCTGCAGTTTCACTCCTGGATGGCCTGCTCGGAACTGGCGGAGAAGGTCATCGGCGATCCGGGGAGGAACGGGAGCAGGAAACTGAAGGGGTAGGAGATGGTGACCTTGACCAGGCAACCCTGGTTGTTGACGATTTTGCAGGCGGTGGAGGAGCCGCTGATGTTGGTACCGGGCCAGGTAGTGGTGACGGTGAGGCTGGTGGAGGTCACGCTGGGCGGGGCGATGCCGCGGACGTATTTCTGGATGTCGTCGGCGGTGGCATCGCAGGCCTGGGTGGAGG
>DAHVZZ010000300.1:0-3047 GCA_027323785.1 Acidobacterium sp.
GTGACAATGACGTCTTCGACGGGAGCATCGATGCGGTTCTTCGTTCGCAATTTGGCGGAGATCGCCCGGCGCAACGGCTCGACGCCGGAGGAGGGCGCGTAACGGGTGCGGTTTTCGGCCAGGGCCTTGAGGCCCGCGTACTTGATGGTCTCCGGCGTCTCAAAAAACGGTTCGCCGCCGTGGAAGGCGTGAACGGGCTTGCCGGCCGCGCGCAATTCCATCACCTTGTTGCGGATTTGCACAATGTCGGAAAAGCCGACCTCTTCCAGCCGCTTCGCTACGCGCATGGGGCTCCTTCGTTGGCTCATCTCGATCCGTCTGCCTCGCCGGACGTATCAGGTTAGAGCATTTCAGCCGACAGATGGATGGAAATACATGGGATGCGATGACTTTTATGTGGCGAGCAGGCCGGAATATACGGCCATGCCCGCGACGGCATCCACTCCGAGCGCGTCCAGCGCGTCGATCTCCGACTGCTCGCGGATGCCCCCGGCCACGATGAGCTGCCGGGTGGTGAGCGGGCGCAGTTCCTGCGCCGCTGCCATGGGGAAGCCGCTCATCGTACCCTCCGTGTCGACATGGGTATAGAGGAAGGCGCCACAATACGGATCGAGCGCGGCGATGGCCTGGGCCGGAGTCACGTTGACCTGATCGCGCCAGCCGCGGACGGCAATGCGTCCATTCTTTGTATCGATGCCAGCGACGAAATGCCGGGGGCCGATGGCAGTGGAAACAGACGCGGCGAAATCCGTGTCGATACCGTCTTCCTGAAAGAGGGACGAGCCGAAAATCACGCGGCGGGCGCCGATATCCAGCAGCGACTGGGCCTGCTCCGCGGACCGGATGCCGCCGCCGACCTGGACAGGGAGACGGCGGGCGATCTGCTCAATCAGGGCGCGATTGTCGCCGACGCGCTTGGCGGCATCGAGGTCGATGAGCTGGACGAGCGGATATCCTGCAAAGCGGCCAATCCAGTAGTCAAAGTCGTCGAAGGCGAGGCGCAGCTCTTCGCCGCGTTCGAGCTGGACGATGCGGCCGCCCATCAGGTCAATGGAAGGAATCAGCATGGGAGCCTCACAGGAATTCCGTCGCGGCGCAGTTCTTCCTTGAGCGCGCGGACGTCGGCAATGCCGAAGTGAAAGATGCTGGCCGCAAGGGCGGCATCCGCCTGGCCCTCGCGAAACACCTGGGTGAAGTGGTGGGCGTTGCCCGCGCCTCCGGAAGCGATGACGGGAATCTGCACGGCGGCGCTGACGGCGGCGGTGAGCTCGCAGTCGAAGCCGGCGCGGGTGCCATCGGAATCCATGGAGGTTAGCAGAATCTCACCCGCGCCGCGCTGTTCGGCTTCGCGAGCCCACTCGACAACGCGGCGGCCGGTGGGTTTGCGGCCTCCGGCAACGTAGACTTCGGCGTGTTCGACCGGAGCGCCGTCTTTGGCGCGGCGTGCGTCGATGGCCACGATGACAGCCTGAGCTCCGAATTTGGCGCCGATTTCGCCGATGAGTTCCGGACGAGCGAGGGCTGCGGAGTTGATGCTGACCTTGTCGGCTCCGGCATCGAAGACGGCTGCCGCGTCTTCCGCGGTGCGGATGCCGCCTCCGACAGTAAAGGGCACAAACAGGCGCAGCGCGGTGCGGCGGACGGTGTCGATGAGGGTACCGCGGTTTTCGTGGGTCGCGGTGATGTCGAGCAGGACGATTTCGTCAGCGCCGGCAGCGGCGTGGCGCGCGGCCAGCTCAGAGGGATCGCCGGCATCGACAAGGTCCACGAACTGCACGCCTTTCACGACGCGACCGGCGTTTACGTCCAGGCAGGCGATGATGCGGCGGGTCAGCATGCGGGCAGCTCCAGAAAGTTGCGGAGAAGATGCAGTCCGGTTTCGGCTGACTTTTCTGGGTGGAACTGCACGCCCATCACGTTGCCGCGTTCGATGGCGGCGGTGAACGGCTCTCCGTATTCTGTAACCGCCACCGTATCCTGAACCACGGGAGCGCGCCAGGAGTGAGTGAAATAGGCGAAGCTGCCGTCGGGAATGCCCGCGAACAGGCGGGAGTTTTCGCGGATCGCCAGGGAATTCCATCCGACGTGGGGAACCTTTTTGCCGGGGGCAAAACGCTCGCACATTTCCGGGAAGGCCGCCAGTCCGGCGCATTCCGGCGCTTCCGTGCTGCCGGCGAAGAGCCACTGCAGACCGACGCAGATGCCCAGGAACGGCACCCCGGCGGCAACGCGCTCCTGAATGGCAGCTTTGAGGCCATGGTCTTCGAGAAACTGGGTTGCGGCAAAGTGGCCGACGCCGGGCAGAATGATCTTCCCGGCCCGGCGCACAACATCGGGATCGTCGGAGAGGACGGGATCGGCGCCGGCGGCACGCAGCGCCTTCATCACCGAGGTGAGGTTTCCGGCTTTGTAGTCAACGACGGCGATCACAGCAGCCCCTTGGTGCTCGGCAACATTTCCTTCAGCTGCGGATCGCGCGAGCAGGCGAAGCGCAGAGCGCGGGCGAAGGCCTTGAAAAGAGCTTCGATCTTGTGGTGGTTCGAACGGCCGTACATGGTTTTGAGGTGGATGTTGGCGCGGGCACCACGGGCGAAACCTTCGAAGAAGTCTTCCACCAGTTCCGACTGCAGATCGCCAACCAGGCGGGTGCGGACTTTGGTTTCGACGTGATGGGCGGCGCGTCCGCTGAGATCGACGGCGGCCAGACCAAGCGTCTCATCCATGGTCATCAGAAAATAACCGGCGCGCAGAATGCCCCGCTTGTCCCCGAGCGCTCTGTCGAAGGCCTCGCCAAGGGCGATGCCGACGTCCTCGACGGTGTGGTGCTGATCGACGTCGAGGTCGCCTTTGCATTGCAGGTCGAGATCGAAAGCCCCGTGGCGCGTGAACAGCTCCAGCATGTGATCGAAGAAGCGAATGCCGGTGGAGACGTTGTAGCGCCCCTGGCCTTCGATGGTGAGGCGCAGGTGGATTTCTGTCTCGGCGGTTTTGCGGTCGATGGCGGCGGTGCGTAGTGCGGCTGCGCCTTTCGTCTGCTTGCTCATGCC
>DAHVZZ010000301.1:0-2718 GCA_027323785.1 Acidobacterium sp.
TGGGAAAAAGAGCAGTCGGCCTCCCCGACCATGGTCGGCGATGTGCCCATCACCCGCTTCTGGCTGATCCCCTCCGAAATCCGTCC
Organism: Acidobacterium sp.; assembly: GCA_027323785.1. GTDB lineage: Bacteria > Acidobacteriota > Terriglobia > Terriglobales > Acidobacteriaceae > Palsa-343. Next base: position 87 of record DAHVZZ010000301.1, read on the forward strand.
CAAAATGTTTACTCCGCACCCTTCCATGAGCTCGGATGAGATTCGCGAACGGACGCAGCGCGTGTGGGACAGGTTCTATGCCTGGAACGTGATCTGGAAGCGCTCTGCCTGTACGCCCACTCTGCGCGCCCGCATCGCCTTCGTCTTTCTCTCCAGGCTCTACCGGCAAATGTACGCGGGAACGGGTATTTCCACGGACAGCGCACGGCGCAAAAAATCGAAGCGCTGGGCCCGCTGGACGGCACGGCAGTGCCGCAAGCTGTTTCAGGCGAAGCCCATGCCGGAGCTGCAGTCCCCTGACTGGAGCAGTCGCCTGGGCGCCGCGGTTCCACGCCCGGAGCTTCTGCAGATTCAGAGCATGGCCGACTAGGGCCTGGTCAGCGATTGAAGGGTTTCCTCAATCGCTGTCCGAATCTCCCTCAAAATATCGAAGTTGCTTCTGAGCGCGCCGGGCGCCCCCCCCGGCCCTCGCCCGGCCGCCATATCCACGCCTCGGCTACCCCCGCGTGTTGTCAAGTCCTCATCGCCCGCACCAAAGTAATCCCCGCACATTCCACAACACTTCCACGCCATCCGTCCCCAACAAAGATGGCACGATTCATCGCCGGACTCGATATTCTAGTTACAGAGTAGGATCAGTTTTTGCGGATCATTCTCCTCCGGCTCAGGCCGCATGCGCTCTTTGAAATCGATGCTGAACTCCCATCGTGAGCGGTGGTCATCGACGCCCTCACGGTCGTCAGTTGATCACACACGGCCGCGAACGCTGGCTTCACGGCCGTCTCTGATCAGCTCCCGGCAGCAAGCGATCTGATTTCCCTTCAGTCAGATCCCTCCTCGCAGCCGCCACCTGGTCACAGACGGCCCTCTGCTGATCATCCCCGGCCGCCTGCGAATTGACAGATAGAGCAGGAGTTAGTCGGGATAACTTTGGTTATCCCCTCACCAATTCCAGTGCTTTCAATCAACAAGCCCCACATACCCCCCCAGGGGGTGGCGGAGATTGGCGCGACAGCATCCCTTCGACTCCGGGGCATCGAATAGCTGTGCGCCCATTCCAGCCTTTGTACAAACGGCCCAGCCACGTCTGCGCACGCACGTCCATTTCTCACAACTGAAGGAGTTTCGCATGAAAGCCATCAGCTATGAAGGCGAGCGCCGCATGGTCGTCTCCGATCGCCCCCGACCGCAGCTCAAGGAGCCCACGGACGCCATCCTGCGCGTGACCACCTCCGGCATCTGCGGCAGCGACCTCCACATGTACGACGGCCGCACTCCCCTCAGCAAGGGGACCGTCGTCGGCCACGAGATCATGGGAGTCATCGAGGAGGTCGGCGACGCCGTCCGCAGCATCGAGCCCGGCGACCGCGTCGTCCTGCCCTTCAACGTCTCCTGCGGCTACTGCCACAACTGCTATCGCGGCAATACCCACGCCTGCCTCACCATGAACCAGCAGCCGCACGCCGCCTATGGCTACGCCGGCATGGGACCCTATCAGGGCGGCCAGGCAGAATACGTCCTCGTCCCCTATGCCGACTTCAACTGCCTCAAGCTGCCCGGCGAGCCAGGCGACAAGTGGGAGGACGACTTCCTGCTCCTCTCCGATGTCTTTCCCACGGCCTACCATGCCACCGAACTGGCCGCCGTCACGCCCGGCAAAAGCGTCGCCATCTTCGGAGCCGGCCCCGTCGGCCTGCTCGCTGCCCATTCCGCCATCATCCGCGGAGCCGCAGAAGTCTATGTCGTCGACCGCGTCCGCAGCCGCCTCAACAAGGCCCGCGAACTGGGCGCTGTCCCCATCAATTTCGAGGAAGGCGACCCCGTCGAGCAGATCAAAAAGCTGCGCCGCGAAAACCCTCAGCTCCAGGCCAGCCTCCGCCCGCGCGAAGCCGACAAGCTGACCGGCGTGGACTGCGCCATTGACGCCGTCGGCTACCAGGCCCACGACCAGAGCGATCCTCGCCGGGAAAAGGCCAGCCAGGTCATCGACCACTGCGCGAAGATCGTCAACCCTGCCGGCAACATTTGCCTCATTGGCGTCTACATGTTCCCGGACCCCGGTGCGAAGGACGAGCAGGGCAAAAAGGGCATCTACCCACTGCCCATCGGCGAGCTGTTTGACAAGGCAGTCACCATCGGCATGGGCCAGTGCCCGGTCAAGAAATACAACGAGTACCTCCGCGATCTGATCGTACAGGGCCGCGCTCATCCCGGCCGCATCGTCAGCCATCACATCGGCATCCAGGAGGCTCCCGACGCCTACGAGAAGTTCGACCGCCGGGAAGACGGCTACAACAAGATCCTCATGCGCTTCGATGAGGCTCTGGCTGCCTAGCTGGACTCGTGAGGATGCAGCGCGGCGCGGCGGAGGACTGAGGCCACCTCGCCTCCCCGGGCCGCGCATCCTAACTGCAGAGCCGGGATTCAAGTTCGGGCCTGCGGTGAGGATTCGCGCTCCGGGCCGCCGTGGTCCGCCCACCTCGACGCAAGCACACTCTCTGCACAAGGAGGAATCAACATGAAGGTGTTTTCCGCAAACCTCGACAACCTCGGCAAGCTCTACATCAACCAGCTTCAGATGCTCCTCTCCATCGAAAATCAGATCACCGAAGCGCTCCCGACCATGATGGAG
>DAHVZZ010000306.1:0-4050 GCA_027323785.1 Acidobacterium sp.
GAGGCGCGGCGGCGGGGATTTTTGGGAAACGGAATCTGCGAGACGACGTTCAGCTTCGACATCGATATTCGGCTGGGGGCGGGGGCGTTTGTGTGCGGGGAGGAGACGGCGCTGATTGCCTCGATTGAGGGCAAGCGGGGGACGCCGCGGCCGCGGCCTCCGTACCCGGCGGTGTCGGGATTGTGGGGCAGCCCGACGCTGATCAACAACGTGGAGACGTTCGCGAATGTCGCTCCGATTATCCGCAACGGCGGCGAATGGTTTTACGCGATGGGCACGGCGCGGAGCAAGGGGACGAAAGTCTTTGCGCTGACGGGAAAGATTCAGCGGACGGGACTGGTGGAAGTGCCGATGGGGATGACGCTGCGGCAGATCATCTTCGGCATTGGCGGCGGAGTACCGGAGGGGCGGAAGTTTAAGGCGGTGCAGACGGGAGGGCCTTCGGGGGGATGTTTGCCGGAGGAGCATCTGGATTTATCCATCAGCTACGACGCGCTGATCAGCGCGGGCTCCATGATGGGTTCGGGCGGCATGATTGTGATGGACGATACGTCCTGCATGGTCTCTGTCGCCCGCTTTTTTATGGAGTTCTGCATGACGGAGTCGTGCGGGAAGTGCCTGCCGTGCCGGGCGGGGACGGTGCAGATGTACGAGCTGCTGACGAAGATCTGCAAAGGCGAGGCGACGCACCGGGACCTGGACCAGCTGACGGAGCTGTGCGAGGTGGTGGGGGCGACGAGCCTGTGCGGGCTGGGGCAGACGGCGCCGAATCCGGTGCTGAGCACGCTGCGGTATTTCCGGCACGAGTATCTGGCGCACATCGATGAGAAGCGCTGTCCGGCGGGGGTGTGCGAATGCAGCGCGGCGGAGAAGGCAGCGCCGGTGGAGGTACACGCATGACCGAGGCGAACATTCGTACGCTGACGATCGACGGGGTGGACATCAGTGCGCGCGCGGATCAGACGATTCTGGAGGCGGCGCGGGAGCACAACGTCGACATTCCGACGCTGTGCCATATTGAGGGGCTGTCGAGCGTGGGATCGTGCCGGCTCTGCCTGGTGGAGGTGAAGGGCGCGCGGCGGCTGCTGCCGGCGTGTGTGACGCAGGTGGAAGAGGGGATGGAGGTGACCACTCATTCGCCGAGGATTGACCGCTACCGGACGATGGTGCTGGAGATGTTTTTCGCGGAGCGGAATCATGTGTGCTCGGTATGCGTGGCGAACGGATCGTGCGAGCTGCAGAGCCTGGCGCTGCGGCTGGGGATGACGCATGTGGAGATTCCGTATCGTTATCCGCAGCTGCCGGTGGATGCGTCGCATCCGCGGTTCACGGTGGATCAGAACCGGTGTGTGCTGTGCACGCGGTGCGTGCGGGTGTGCTCGGAGGTGGAGGGCGCGAACACGTGGGGAGTGATGGGCCGGGGCGGACACTCGATGGTAATTACGGATCTGAAGGAGCCGTGGGGCGATTCGGAGACGTGCACGAGCTGCGGCAAGTGCGTGCAGGTGTGTCCGACGGGGGCGCTGTTTGAGAAGAGCCATGTGGGGAGCAAGGCGCCGAAGCATCCGGAGTTTCTGCCGTATCTGCGGATCATGCGGGAAGGGGAGCAGGCATGAGCGATGTGACGACACTGGCTACGGTGTGGCTGGACGGCTGTTCGGGCTGCCACATGTCGCTGCTGGATATGGACGAACGGCTGATCGAGCTGAGCAGCCAGTTCGAACTGGTGTATTCGCCGCTGGTGGACCGGAAGACGTTTCCGGAGCAGGTGGATGTGACGCTGGTGGAAGGGGCGGTGGCGAGCGAGGAGGATCTGAGCAAGATCCGGAAGATTCGCGAGCATACGCGGATTCTGGTTTCGCTGGGGGATTGCGCGCTGACGGGGAATGTGTCGGCGATGCGCAACACGTGCGGACCCGGTCCGGTGCTGATGCGGGTTTACCAGGAGAACGCGGATGTGCAGCGGCAGGTGCCGCGGATTGGGGTTCCGGAGCTGCTGGCGCGGGTGCGGCCAGTGCATGAAGTGGTGCCGGTGGATGTATTTGTGCCGGGGTGTCCTCCTTCGGCGGAGACGATTTACCAGGTGCTGTCAGAGCTGCTGGCGGGCCGGGTGCCGACGCTGGGCGGGGTGGCTCATTTTGGCTGAGCGAAGGAGATCGGAGAGAGTATGTCGCGGACGATAACGATTGATCCGGTCACCCGACTGGAAGGACATGGCAAGATCACGCTGCGGCTGGACGACGCGGGGGTGGTGCAGGATGCGACGTTCCATGTAACGCAGCTGCGCGGGTTCGAGAAGTTCTGCGAGGGGCGTCCGTTCTACGAGATGCCGAACATCACGGCGCGGGTATGCGGGATATGCCCGGTGAGCCATCTGATTGCTTCGTCGAAGGCGTGCGATGCGATTCTGGCGGTGCGGATACCGCCGGTGGCGGCGAATCTGCGGCGGATTCTGAATCTGGCGCAGCTGGTGCAGTCGCATGCGCTGAGTTTCTTCTATTTGTCGTCTCCGGATCTGCTGCTGGGGATGGATGCGCCGGCGGAGGAGCGGAGCATTCTGCATGTGGCGAGGTCGCATCCGTCGATTGGAGCGGACGGGGTGGCGCTGCGGCAATTTGGGCAGCGGGTAATCGAGATCCTGGCGGGGCGGAGGATCCATCCGGGATGGACGGTGCCGGGAGGGGTGAACGAGCCGCTGAGCGAGGAGAAGCGGGATCAGCTGCTGGGGATGATACCGGGAGCGGTGGCGGCGATTCAGCGGACGCTGACGTGGTTTCTGGGAAGCATCGAGAAGTTCTCGGCGGAGATCGGAGTCTTCGCGAATTTCCCGACGCTGTTCATGGGGCTGATCGACGACCGGGGGCTGGCGGAGTACTACGACGGCGCGCTGCGGGTGATCGATTCGGAAGGGAACATTATTGCGGGGGAACTGGATCCGGCGGAGTATGCGAGCTACATCGGGGAAGCGGTGGAGCCGTACACGTATATGAAGTTTCCGTATTACAAGCCGCTGGGATATCCGGGCGGGACGTACCGGGTGGGTCCGCTGGCGCGGTTGAATCTGGCGGGGCGATGCGACACGCCGCTGGCGGACGAGGAGTGGCGGAGGTTCCGGGAGATGTCGGCGCGTCCGGTGCTGAGCTCGTTCCACTACCACTATGCGCGGCTGGTGGAGATGCTGCATGCGACGGAGAAGATCGAGGCGCTGCTGGCGGACCGGGAGATTCTGGACAGGCATGTGCGGGCATCGGCGTCCGTGAACAATGCCGAAGGCGTGGGGGTGGCGGAAGCGCCGCGCGGGACGCTGATTCACCACTACAGGGTGGACGAGAACGGGCTGATCACGTGGGCGAATCTGGTGATTGCGACGGGACACAATAATGCGGCGATGAATCGGGGGATTCTGCAGACGGCGCGGCATTACGTGCAGGGCGACGAGGTGAAAGAGGGGATGCTGAATCGGGTGGAGGCGGTGGTGCGGACGTTCGATCCGTGCCTGAGCTGCTCGACCCATGCGATGGGGCGGATGCCATTGACGGTGGAGCTGCGCGCGGCGGACGGAACGCTGCTGCGCGAGGTGCGGAGGGGCTGAGGCAGGAGCGATGGGCCATTCAAACCTGCCTCCCGCACTGCGACCGGGCCGAGCCAGGCGCGGGCATGACGAAAAGCGAAGACCTGCGCCGCATCGAGACGGCCGCGGGAGCGCGGTGAAGGGCGCGGCTGCGGCTTCACAGGAGGATTCGCAGCCGCGCACCGTGCTGCTGGCGTGCGGAAACTCGCTGCGGGAGGACGACGGGGCGGGATTGCGGATCGCAGAGGCGGTGGAGCGGGCGGTTCCGGCAACGCGGCTGCGGGTGATTGCGGCGCAGCAATGGACTCCGGAGATGGCGGCGGAGCTGAGCGGGGCGAAGCTGGCGATATTTGTGGATGCGAATGCCGCCGACGAACCGGGGGCCATTCGCGTGGTTCCGGTGGCGGCTCGCGCAGGACAGCCGGAGACGCACCGGCTGGATCCGGCGGCCGTGCTGGGGCTGGCGGAGAGTCTGTGCG
>DAHVZZ010000308.1:0-4465 GCA_027323785.1 Acidobacterium sp.
AACCGTCCGCGCCATCGAGGACCGCGCCGCTCAGCAAAAGCTCTCCCGCCAGGCGGAGCAGCGCATCGCCCGCCTCCGCCGCGAATTCTCTGAAAGCTTCAACACCGCCGTCGTCGCCCAGCACACCGGAGCCGACCGCGGCGACCAGCACGCCCAGCCGCACATCGTCCGCCACGTCGCTCAGGGCGATCAGGTCCGACTGCGCTCCCTCGGCAAAGTCGCCATCGTTCAGCGTCAGATCGACGACAGCACCTTTGAAGTCGCTGTCGGTCCCATGAAGATGCGCATCGCCCGCGACGAGATCGCAGAAGTCGTCTCCTCCGCCCGCCCGGCGCAGTCGCCCATCCAGGCCGCCCATCGCCGTGCCGGCATCACTGTTTCCGTTGCCGAGCCTGATGTCATGAGCAGTGAGATCAACGTCATCGGCCGCACCGCCGACGAGGCCCAGGACGAAGTCGAAAAATTCCTCGACCGCGCCTACCTCGCCGGCCTGCCCCGCATTCGCATCGTCCACGGAACCGGCATGGGCATCCTCCGCCGCACTCTCCGCGCCTGGCTCCAGCACCACCCCCAGGTCGCCACCGTCACTGAAGCCGCCCAGAACGAAGGCGGCGCCGGCGCTACCATCGTCGAGTTGCGCGAATAGAGATCTTTTCGAGTGCTGTCGCCGGACTCACGATTGAAATTCCCTCGAACGTCCCCAGTCCGAGGAGGTGCGCATCCCCGGAGACGATCATTTCGGCCCCTCCCGCTACTGCGGTTCCCAGCACCACATCGTCGTCCAGATCAGGCGCAATGCCGGAAATCTGTTCCGAACGGACAATCCGGGCAAGTGCCGCATAACCGTCCACGATCTGATCGACCGTCAGCCCAAACACCCCAATTCTTCCTTCAAATCGGCGCCGGCCGAGAACATCCGTCAGTTCCGCCAGCAGCGGCGGACTCGTAGCCAGTTCCACTCGTCCACTCCGAGCCGCATGAATGAGTTCCCCCGGAATACCTGCCCATAGCAGCGCGGAGACAACAACGTTCGTGTCCAGTACCGCCCGCATTAGTGTCCGTTTCCGGACCGCCGCTCGGCACGCATCGCCGCTACTTCCCGCGCCACTTCCTCAGGCGACATCGCGTTGGGGTCCGGAGTGGACTCGGTCCGCTTCATGCCGGCGAACAAGCTGTCGATCCGGCGCAGACGCAGCTGCTCCCGCAGCCACTCCTCCAGCAGCGGGGACGACAGCAATCCGGATCGCGTAGCTTCGTCAGCCAGCTGGTCCGGCAGCGAGATTTCTACCTTTGCCATGTTTTTGGGCCCTCCGCTTAATTTCTATTTTTACACTCTGCCCAACCCTCCGGCTCGTAGTGGCCTCGCGCTCTCGCTCCCCCGCCCACTGAACCCGGCACCCCGCCCGCGCGGACGGGCCGCTCCCCCTTGACGCGCCCCAGGAAAAATGCAAGGATCGCCTCGCAGTCGAAGGAAAATACGTCATGATTCAGCTCATTACCGTCGAACGCGAATATGGCAGCCAGGGAGCCGCCTTTGCCCAGCACCTGGCCGACCGCCTTGGCTGGAGGCTCATCGACAACGCCATCATCGACCAGGTCGCTCAGAAAGCCGGCGTCGACCCCGACATCGTCAAGCGCTGCGACGAACACATCGACCCCTGGTTCCATCGCTTCGGCAAGGCCATCTGGTCCGGCTCCTTTGAACGCCTTCCCGGCGACCCCGATGTCTTCGACAGCGAGCGCATGGTCGAATTCATTCGCCACTACCTCGAAGAGGAAGCCGCCAAAGGAGGCTGCGTCGTCGTCGGTCGCGGAGCCGCCGCCATCCTCGCACGCGCCCCCGGAGCCTTCCACGTCTTCGTCTATGCCTCCATGGCCCGCCGCATCCGCTTCATCCAGCAGGTCTTCCCCGACCATGCCGCGGACGCCGAAAGCGAGATCCTCGCCACCGACCGCCGCCGCGCCGAGTACATCCGCCGCTACCACCAGCGCGAATGGGACGACCGCCGCCTCTACCACCTCATGATGAATTCCTGTATGGGCATGGACGCCATGGTCGAAGCCACTCTGGCCGCCGCCGCACTCCATCCCGGCAGCCACCACACGTCCCCGATCTCCACCACCGCCGGCTGATGACCGCCTCAGCGCCGCCCGCCTTCGGCCTCGTCCCACACCATGGCGTCGAAACGGTGCGTCGCCCGGAACCCCAGCCGCTCGTAGAGCTCCACCGCATTCCGGTTCTCCGCCGTCACCGTCAGTGTCAGCATCCCGAATCCCCGGTTCGCCAGATTCCTCGCGCACGACCGCAGCAGCACCGTTCCCAGCCCCCGCCCCCGGTATTCCGGAGCCACGCAGATCTGCGTCACGTGCCCAACATCCTCCCGCACCCGTGAGCACAGCAGCAGCCCCGCCATCGCCTGCGTATCCCGCAGCACCACCGCCCGCGACGACTCCGCGTCGAAGTATCCGCACCCCGGAAACCGCACAATGTTGTGCAGAAATCGCTGCGATCCGCTCACCGTCCGGTACTGCTCGTTAATGTGGCTGTCCTGATGCCCCTGGTACGCTGCCGCGATCAGCTTCGCCGCAGCTCCAAAATCCGACTCGGCCCACCGCCGCAGCTCCATCCCTTCGGGCAGCTTCGCCATGGAAGCCCAGTACCCACCCGGATCGCCGCCTCGCGCCGCCTGCACCGGCTCCAGCGCCCACTCCATAAAAATCCGCTCGTGGATCTCAAACCCGGCCTCTTCGAACACCTGCCGCTGCGATCCGTGCGCGTGCAGCAGCAGCTGCGATTCCACCCGTGTCACCCCCGGCGTGTTCTGCAGCATCTCCAGCAAACGCCGCAACAGCTCATCCCGTGCCACATCCGCTGGCGTCGCCCCATCCACCGCGAACACGTCCCCGATGACCGCCTTGTGCCCCTCGTACACGCAGAACACATACCCGGTCACCCGCCCGCCTTCGACGGACACATACCCCGGCAGCACCCGCGAATCCAGATACTGCAGCAGCATATCCGCCGATCCGCGATAGTCCCAGTGCAGCCGCTCGCTCCACCTGCGGCTCTCTTCCTCCAGCAGCGGTCGCAGACTCGCCGCTGAGAAATGGCGCAAATCGAGAACCTCGAACTGCACTCCCGCGCTCATGGATACAAATCTCCCCTGGCGCTCCCTTCCGCGCCGCGGAACCTTCCTGACTGTGACACTCCGAAATCGGCTCTACTGCCCAATGGCCCCAACGGCCGCCTTCTGCTCTTCCGCTTTCACTTCGTACACCATCAGATCCTGCGCGGGATAGCTAAATAACGGCTCGTACTTCCTGCCCGCCAGTTTTTCCTTCAGCTTCGATACATCCTTATCCGGCACTACCAGCAAATTCTGCCCGAATGGAACGCCGTCGTCCATAGTGCCGGTCACTATTTTCGGCGCCAGCTTCGGGTACCGCGGGTCCACAATCGTAAATCTCATGCGCGTCCCCGGATGCCAGTTCGTCTCCATCGCCTCAAAATCCGCCTTGTCCAGCACCGGTTCCCCATTCACCGCGATGATGTTGTCCCCTATCTCCCGCCGCAGCCCCATCTCGGCCGCCGACGACCCTTCCTTGATCCAGACGATCCGTACCCCCTGCGGCTTCCGCTCCGGCGTGGGCGGCGGATTTACCACCCCGATCCCCACGTCGTAGTTCACCACCCGCTGGTCCCGGTAAAATCCCAGCCCGTACTGCATCTCCCGCCGCACCCGCCATACCGCCACCACTCCCGGCGGAGGGTTCAGCTCATTCAGAATCCGCGCCAGCGGCCGCGCCGAAAACGTCATATCGATCAGATTCGCGTTCCGCTTCGTATTCGGCAGCGGCCCCAGCCCAAACACCGGACCTACCCCGAAGATGTACAGCAGCAGCATCGCAATCGGCGTCATCGTCGCCACCCGCAGCCGCTTCAGCCCAAACCGCGCCACCACAATCAGGATCAGCACCGCCGCCGCAATTCCCACCAGGCTCGCCGCCAGAATCGCCTGCCCCGGCGGTATCGCTTCCGGCCGCGTCAGATGCAGCGGCATCAGCAGCACGAACATCGACAGCAGTCCCGTCAGCACCGCGTGCAGCACCAGCAGCCACGGCTTCAGCCCCCGGCTTCGTATTCGGTTCAGATAGTCCCCGGCCAGAATCGTCAGCGGTGGCAGCGCCGGCAGAACATACCCCGGCAGCTTCGATTCCGAGAACGAGAAAAATACAATCACCACCAGCGCCCACAGCACCAGAAATTCCGGAAACGCGTCGCCTGCCCGCGTGTGCCCCACATAGTGCCGCTTCGCCCGCCGCGCCGACCACTCGTTGATCGACGTCCGTATGGCGTCCACAAACGCCGTCACCGCCGGAACTGCCCACGGCGTCAGCCCCAGCAGCACCACTGGCACGTAATACCAGAACGGATAGTAGTGCTCGAACCGGTTCGTCGCGAACC
>DAHVZZ010000350.1:0-5662 GCA_027323785.1 Acidobacterium sp.
CGTTCCGGATGGCCGATGCACTGCTGGAGAAGATCACGGCGAAGGTCATCCTGGTGGACATCCACGCGGAGGCCACCAGCGAGAAGGTCGCGCTGGGGTGGTATCTGGATGGGCGTGTGACGGCGGTGATTGGGACACATACGCACGTTCCCACGGCGGATAACCGGGTGCTGCCGGGCGGAACGGCGTACCAGACCGATGTGGGGATGAGCGGACCTTACGACTCCATCATCGGAGTGGAAAAGCAACTGGTGCTGGATCGATTTCTGACCGGGATGCCGGGGAAATTCGAGGCGGCGAAGGGCGATCCGCGCATGGCGGCGCTGCTGGTGGAGTGCGATCCGGCGACGGGGCGGGCACAGAGCTGCGAGCGGCTCCTGCTGGGAGAGTAGAGTTGCAGCAGGGGAAGATGGACGCGGAGCCGCGGTTGTCCTTGGCCAGCGGGCCGGCGTCTCAGTAAAACATATGTCGATACAGAGTCCGGAAGAAATGGCAGCAATGCGCGCCGCGGGGCGCGTGGTTCGGCTGATGCTGGATGCGATGAAGGCCGCGGCGAAGTCAGGAATGACGACGGCGGAACTGGACCGCATTGGCGGCGATGTGATGCGGGCTAACGGCGCGGTTTCAGGGCCGACGGTGGTGTACCAGTTTCCGGGAATCAGCTGCATCAGCGTGAACGATGAGGTGGTCCACGGGATTCCGTCCTCCAGGAAGCTTCGCAACGGCGACCTGCTGAAGCTGGACGTGACCATCCAGAAGGATGGCTTTATGGCCGATGCGGCGGAGACGATGATTGTGGGCGCGGATGCGGCGCTGACCGGGCCGACGGCCATCGGCCAGCAGCTGGCGGACTGCGCGCGGCAGGCGTTTGAGAAAGCGATGGAAGTGGCGCGGGCCGGCAATCGGGTGCAGGAGATCGGGCGAGCCGTGGAGGAGCAGGTGCGGTCGTGCGGATTTCACGTGATCCGGGATTTGTGCGGGCACGGCATCGGGCGGACCATTCACGAGAAGCCCAGCGTCCCGAACTGGCCGGATCCCTCGGCCTCGAGTCTGCTGACGGAGGGGATGGTGATTACGGTTGAGCCGATTATCGCCAGCCGCTCGGGGCGTTCGGTGCTGGCAAAGGACGGCTGGACGGTGAAGACCGCCGACCGCGGACTGGCCGCGCATTACGAGCATACGCTGGTGATTACAAAGGACGAACCGATCCTGCTGACGGCGGCTTAGAGCCTCGATAACCGGGCATCCTACCAGAAGCTGAGTGGTGGCGCCGTATTTTGCGTCATTGCCGACGGCTGAGGGCGGGCGTTACTATGCCCTCCGGAGGGTTCCCCATGAAACCTGACTGCATTGAAAAGTCCCTGGAAATCGATGCACCGGTCACGCGGGTCTGGCATGCGCTGACGGACTATCGCGAGTTTGGAGAATGGTTCGGCGTGCGGCTGGAGGGCCCATTCCGGGCCGGCGAGGAATCGCTGGGCGGGATGACGCATCCTGGATACGAGGACCTTCCCTGGCGGGCCGTGATCCAGGAAATCGATCCGGAGCAATACTTCGCCTTCACCTGGCATCCGTATGCGATCGATCCGAAGGTGGACTACTCGGAGGAAGTTCCCACGCTGGTCGAGTTTCGACTGCAGCCGTCGCCTCGCGGTGGAACTTTCCTGGAATTAAGCGAGTGCGGGTTCAACGATCTGCCGGACGCGCGCGCCGGGGAGGCTCTGCGCCGCAACGAAGCCGGCTGGACGCAGCAACTCAAAAATATTGCCGCCTATGTGGCGCAGCATCCGGTCGCGGCGTAATCGTTCGCGACATTCCGGAAGGTCTGGCGGGACGCCGAAGTGCGCCCTGCTGACCAACAGCCGCCATGAGGGGCGATTCGGCGCTAAGCTGGAAGGTCATGCGTGCTGCCGTGCTGCATTACCCCGCTGCCGCAAATGTCCCGCTGGTGCTGGAAGATGTGCCCACGCCAAGGCCTGGCCCAGGCGAAGTGTTGCTGAAGGTGGAGGCGTGCGGCGTTTGCCGGACCGATCTGCACATTGTGGCCGGAGAGCTGCCGCAACTACGCAAGGCTGTGATTCCGGGGCACCAGATTGTGGGCCGGGTGGAAAAACTGGGCCGCGGCACCGGGTACACCAGCGTGGGCGCGCGCGTGGGCGTTTCCTGGCTGGGCGGCGTGGACGGAACCTGCCCGCTCTGCCGGAAGGGCAGGGAAAACCTCTGCGATCATCCGATCTATACAGGCTATTCGGTCAACGGCGGCTATGCGGAGTGCGCCGTGGCGCGCGCCGATTTTCTGATCCCGCTGCCTGAGGACGCGAATGCGACGAAGCTGGCGCCGCTGCTGTGCGCGGGCATCATCGGCTTCCGCAGCCTGCGCGTGGCGGAGGTGAAGCGTGGCGACAAGGTCGGCCTTTTCGGCTTCGGAGCCTCGGCGCACCTGGCCATCGAAGTGCTGAAACACTGGAAGTGCGAGGTCTATGTCTCCACGCGCGGCGCGTCGCACCGGGAACTGGCGCGGCGGCTGGGCGCAGACTGGGTTGGCGACGCTACCGAAAAGCCGCCGGTTCCTCTGGACAGCGCGGTGACCTTTGCCCCGAGCGGCGATGTGGTGATTGCAGCGCTCGGCTCATTGCGCAAGGGCGGCATTGTCGCGATCAACGCCATCCACCTCGACCGGATGCCGGAGTTCGATTACGATTCGCTGTTGTGGGGCGAGCGGCAGCTGCGCAGTGTTACGAACATGACGCGGCAGGACGCGCACGATTTTGTGACGCTGGCGACAAAGATCGGCATTCGGCCGAAGACGACCGTCTTCCCGCTGAGCCAGGCCAACGATGCACTGGCCGCTGTGGCGCATGACGCGGTGGATGGAGCCGCGGTGATCGTTCCTTAGCCTGCGAGCAGCGCCAGCGTGAACCCGTCGTAGCCTTTGCTGCCTACCGTCTGGATGGTCGTGGCGGTTACGCGGCGCTCGGCGGCCATCGCTTCATTCAGGCGGCGAATGCCCTGCACACGCGGATCGGGAGCGTCGGGATTGGCGACCTCGCCATCGCGGACGACATTGTCGATGACGATGAGAGCGCCGGGGCGGCCCAGACGCACCGCCCAGCGAAAGTAGTCGGCGGCGTTTTCCTTGTCGGCATCGATGAAGAAGAAATCGAAGGCTTCCAGTCCCTCGGCGGCGAGTTCGGGCAGGATGTCGAGAGCACGGCCCAGGCGCAGATCCACCTGCGGGGCAAACCCGGCGCGGGTGATGTTAGCGCGGGCAATCTCGCAGTGTTTGGGGTCGGCCTCAATGCTGACCAGGCAGCCGTCGTCGGGCAGGGCGCGGGCCATCCAGATGGTGCTGTAGCCGCCCAGCGTCCCCAGTTCAAGGATGCGCTGCGCCTTTTGCAGACGGGCGAGCAGCCACAGCATGCGTCCCTGGCTGGGCGTGACGGCGATATCAGGCAGGCCGGCGGCGGCACTGTCGCGGCGCGCCTGGTCGAGAGCTTCGTCAGGCGGGATCAGCAGGGCATCGATGTAGTTTTCGACGGAAACCCAGAGAGGCTGAGGTGGTTGTTCGGGCATGAAACCTCCGCGTCTCATCTTATCCGGTGCGGATGAGGATTCGCATACCGCGCCGGTGCGACGCGGTATGGCGGGATGAATTAGGCGGAGACCAACTCGGAGAAGTCGGCGATCTGGGAGAAGCCGGTCAGCACCCACTCGATGAGAGCCAGCCGGTTATCGCGCAACGACACATGGTCGACCATCACCATCACCTTGTCGAAAAACAGATCCACATGGGGACGGAGGGTGGCAATTTGCTCCAGCGCCTGGCGATATTCGCGGCGGCGGCGCAGCTCTTCGACGGCGGCACGCAACTTTCCGGCTTCATCCAGAAGAGTCAGCTCCGCCGGATCCTGCAGAGCCTGCGAGCTCGGGGAAGCCTCGCGGCCGGGCGAGAACAAGCCTTTTTCGCCTGCCTGGCGCAGGATGTTTCTGATGCGCTTGAAGGCGGCGGCGACGGCGGCGAGGTCTTCGGAGCCGCGGACGGCGGTGAGGGCTTCAGCGCGGGCGATGGCGTCGCGGACGTCGTCGGCACCCGCGGCCAGAACGGCATTGACCACGTCGTAGGCGAAACTGCGGACATCGCGGAGGTAGAACTCAAGACGCTCGCGGAAGAAGGCGCGGAGCTTCGGTTCAGCCCCGGCATTTTCAACGGGGATGATTACATCAGGAGCCCAGCCCAAAAGCTCTGTGACTGTCACAGGCAGTTCAGCTTCCGCCAGGATTTTAATGATGGCGTTGGCGGCGCGGCGGAGCGCGAAGGGATCGCGTGAACCGGTGGGCTCCAGTCCGATTCGAAACATGGCGCCGATGGTCTGCATGCGATCGACAATCCCGAGCACCTGGCCTTCAACAGTCGACGGAATCGGATCTTCCACCGCAGCCGGTGAATACTGCCAGTAGATTGCCTGTGCGACCTTTTCGCCCATTCCCTGGGCGCGCGCATAAACACCGCCGATAATGCCCTGGAGTTCGGTGAATTCCTTCACCAGTTCCGTCGTCAGGTCGGTCTTTGCCAGTTCGACGGCCTTCAGCAACGCGGCGCGATCCAGTTCGACGCCGCGGCTCTGAAGCAGACCGGCAATGCTTTCCGCTATGCGCCGATTCTCCTGCGTCTTCTGCCAATAGCTGCCCAGATCCTTGTGGAAGGTGACGGACTTCAGCATCTCAACGCGGTCTTCGAGCGGGATCTTCTGATCGACATCCCAGAAGAAGCGCGCGTCGTTGAAGCGGGCGCGCAGCACGCGCTCGTTGCCGTGGCGGATGGTCTCGATGCCGCTCTCTTCGGGGTGCGTGTTGAGGACGGCGAGGAAGTACGGCTCCAGCTTGCCCTGCGGGTTCTCCACGGCGAAGTACTTCTGGTGGTCGCGCATGACGGTAACCAGCACTTCTTCGGGGAGGGTCAGGAATTCGCGGTCGAATCCGCCGAGCACCACGGAGGGCCACTCGGTCAGGTGGGTGACGGTCTCGACGAGCGGTTCGTCCTCGCGCCAGCGGGCCCCGCGAATGCTGCGGGTCTCCGCGTCCAGCGCCTTGCGGATGCGGTGGCGGCGCAGGGCGACATCGGCGGTGACTTTGGCCGCTTCGAGCGCGCCGAGGTAGTCGTCCGGATGGTCGATGACGACGGGGGCATTGCCGTGCAGGATGCGGTGGCCGTAGGTGACATTGGACGCGCGCACTCCGGCGAATTCCACCGGGAGGACTTCATGGTCGAGCAGTGCGACGATCCAGCGGACCGGGCGCACGAAGCGCTCCGGCTTGAGCGGACGCCAGTGCATGTTTTTGGGCCAGTAGATGGCCGCGAGTTCGGCGGCCAGCATGTCGCCAAGGACGCCGGCGGCGTCGCGTCCGCTATGGGTAACCGTGGCGGAGACGTATTCGCCGCGCGGCAGCTGCACCTTTTCGAGCGCCGAGACTTCCACGCCGGCCTTGCGGGCAAAGGCCTGAGCGGCGGAGGTGGGGCTGCCGTCCTTAAAGGCGACGGCCCACGAGGGGCCGGTCATCTGCTCGGTGGTGTCCGGCTGGCGCGGCAGCACGCCATTGACCTGAACGGCCAGGCGGCGGGGCGTGGAGTAGCTGTGCGATTCGTGGTTGTCGGCCAGCAGCC
>DAHVZZ010000355.1:0-7899 GCA_027323785.1 Acidobacterium sp.
TGCTGCTGCTCGTGCTCGATCCACTGGCTGACGTCGCGGAACTGTCCTGCGCCCCGGCCGCCGGTGTCATGGCCGCCGCCGCGGCCTGTGCCACCGCTGGCGAATTCACCATCTGCATATTCCCTCCACGTGTCTTCCTTCCCTGTCGCCGTATCTCTCCTCAGACATGCACGTCGACAGAACCCATCCGGCCCGCATTCCGCATCCCCGGCCTGCCATCCATGCCCATCGCCGCGGCGCTCCCACTCTCCACCGCCGTCGTTCCGCTCACCGCGACGGAACCCGCCGCCGGACCACCGCTCCCAGCCGATCCCGCCGATTCCACCGCCCCCACGCCTCCGGCCTGCGCCCGCTCGCGCTGCGATCCCGAACGGCCCTGCCGCTGCCGCCCGCCGGACTCCTGCGCGCCGCTCTCTCCGCCGAGCAGGCTCTGCTGCACCACCGTCACGCGCGCCAAATCCAGGCGCTGCTCCTGCAAAAACGCCGTCAGCGAAGGCAGATGCCCGCTCAACTGCGCGTGTGCCGAGGCCGAAGCCGTCGCCAGGCTTGCCGCCACCTGCGCGCCCGCGCTCTGCGCCCTCACCTGAAAACTCCCCAGCGACGGATCGCTCACCGTCACCGCCATCTTCTGCGGCGACGCGTACACCAGCGAGTGCCCCTGCGTTTCATCCATGCGCGCATACGGATTCGCCGCTCCCACGCTGCCATCTGCGCCCGCCCCATGCGCCTGCGCATGCGAGACGGCCGTTCCCACTGCCGGATGCCCGGTCAGCAGCGTCGCCGTAAACCCATGGCTCGCCGGGCCCTCCGCATTCCACCCCTTGACGGGTCCATTTTGCGCATGGACAACCATCCCGCTCTGCCCGCCCTGCGCAGAACGCTGCTGCGCGTCATGCCCGGCATGCGCCGCCAGACCGGCAGGAGCACCCGCCCGCATCGCCGCGCCGGCCTCCGCATGCTGCGCCGGAGAAATCTTCCCGATGCTCCCCGCAGAGCCCTCAGACGACGAACCCCAGCCGGCATTCGGCTGCACCGCCCGGCTCGCTTGAGAATCCACCGCTGTCTCCGCAGTCGGCTGCGCGATCCCGCGCGAGGCCCTCCCGGCAGCATGCCCACTCGCTGCGGCAATGCCTCGTCCCACAGAAGCAGCTACCGTTCCGCCGTCACCCTTCATGCCGCGATGAGCACTCATCGACTCGGCTGGCGACACCGGAACCGCGCCCGCCGCCAGAACCACCGGCAACGCCATCCCAGCGGGCCCAACCGCTGTCTGCGCCGCCCCCGCACCTTTCATATCCGCCTTCTTCGAATCCGTCTTCGTTCCCTTGCCCGCCGCCGCATCCGGCTCGGCAACCGCACCCGCAGAGTCCTTTGCAAGCGCCTCGCCTTCCACGGAATGAGCCTCGCCACCCGCGCCCGCCACAGCCTGCATGGCAGCGGCGACCGCCGGCATGCCCTGCGCCGCAACCTTCGCTGCGGCAACCAGCCCCACCGGCTCTCCCACCTTCACCGCGCTCGACGTCGTTGCATCTCCATGGGCAGGCGGCTCCGGCGCGGGCAACGTCTGCGCTGCACCTTCTTTCCGCATGACCGCCGCACTTCCCGCGACTTCCCTGCTCGCAGCTTCCATCGCCGGCGCATCTTTCCCCATTCCATCGGTCCCGGCTGCGTCAGTCGCGACTTTGCCGCTTCCGCGCGCCACAACGCCTTGCGCTGCACCTGCCCCGGAATCCATACCCGGCTTCCGCGCTTCGATCTTCCCCTGGGCCGCTTGCCCGGCCAGCAGCTGCCGCTGCGATGCATCCGCCAGCGCGGCCTGCATCACCGGAGCAAATCCGATTCCCGCTTCACCGCCGCCGCGCGCCTGCCCCATCGCGCCCGCGCCCATCCCCGTTATGACCGGCGCATTTCCAACCGCTGGCATCATAAGCTGACCTCTCGCAGGAAAACTCTGCAGTTCAAGTGCCAATGAAACCGTCAAAAACCGCGCCAGGATTGGAGAATCCTCACCTCTCCCCTCTCACCCGGCGCAGACGCGCACCTCGCCCCATGCCAAACCAGTCGTCGATCTCCCTTTGTTCGCGCCGCTCCTGCTCCAGCCGCTCGACCGCCGTCTTTTCCCGCACCAGAATCTCGGCCTGCCTCCGGCTTCGCCTCTCTTCCATATACTTCCGCTCGGCCTCGTCCGCCCGCGCCGCCGCCTGCCGTGCAACCCTGTCCCACTGTTCCACCTGCACGCTGCTGGCTTCGCTGTCCGCCAGGTACCTCTGCCAGAGTCCCGGCGTCCGATCATGCTCCGCCGTCGCCGGACTCATCGCCGCCCGCGCCTCGCCGCGCAGTGCCAGCGCCGTTCCCCGCGCCTCTTCCCGCCGCGTCTCCAGTTCCGTCTGCTCCGCGCGCCGCGCGGCAAACTCGGCCCGGCTCATCTCCTCCATCAGCCGCCGCACCCGCAGCAGACGGTTCAGCGGACGGCTCATGCCCGCATCGCCTCGGCCACCCGCAGCAGGCCCTGCTCGGCTGCGGCATAGGTCACGTTCTCTTCCGCATCCTGCGCCAGCAGCCCCCGCACCGCCTCGCGCGTGCGCAGCGCGCAATCCAGTTCCGGATCCGATCCCGCCTTGTACGCCCCTATCCTCACCAGGTCCTCCGATCGCGCATACGCCGACAGCATCCGCCGCACCACGGCCGCCGCCTTGCGATGCTCCAGGCCTGCCACCACCGGCATCAGCCGGCTGATCGAATCCAGCACCTCAATCGGCGGATACCACCCCTGCGCCGCCAGCGTCCGCGACAGCACCACGTGCCCGTCCAGGTACGAACGCACCGCATCCACCAGCGTGTCCTGCTGGTCGTCGCCCTCCATCAGCACCGTGTAAAACGCCGTGATGCTGCCCTCGCGAAACCTCCCCGCGCGCTCCACCAGCCGCGCCAGCCGGTGGAAAACCGAAGGTGTATACCCCTTCGCCGTCGGCGGCTCGCCGGCCGCCAGTCCCACCTCTCGCGCCGCCATCGCAAACCGCGTCAGCGAATCCAGTACCAGCAGCACGTGCCTGCCTTCCTCGGCAAAATACTCGGCTATCGCCGTTGCGCCCAGCGCCGCCCGCATCCGCAGCAGCGGCGTCTGGTCCGAGGTCGAAACCACCACCACCGAACGCTTCCGTCCCTCCGGACCCAGACTGTCTTCCAGAAACTCCCCCACCTCGCGCGCGCGCTCGCCCACCAGCCCCACCACAATCACATCCGCGTCGCTGTTGCGCGTCATCATCCCGATCAGCGTGCTCTTGCCCACGCCCGAGCCGCCAAAGATTCCCACCCTCTGCCCGCGCCCCACCGTCAGCATTCCGTCGATCGCGCGAATCCCCGTGCCCAGCGGCTCCCGAATCCGTGAGCGATCCATCGGGTGCGGCACCTCGCGCTCCAGCAGCAGCGTATCGGTCGCCCGCAGCGACCCGCCTCTGTCCATCGGCTGGCCCAGCGCATTCAGCACGCGCCCCATCAGCGCATGCCCCACATCGATCGAAGGCCGAACGCCCAGCCCGGTCACCGTGTCCCCGTAGCGGATCCCGTCGCTCGACTCCACCGGCATCGAGATCAGGTTCGCCCCCCGAAATCCAATCGCTTCGGCCAGATGCGTCTGCCCGTCGCCGTCGATGATCTCGCAGCACTCGCCCACCGAGCACTGCGGCCCCACCGACTCCACCGTCTGGCCCACCGCTTCCACCACGCGGCCTTCCCACCGCCACGGCATCCGCGAGCGCAGCCGGTTCCGGTAGCTGCTCAACAGTTCCACCGCTTACAGCCCCTGCCTCGCCGGCTCGCGCCCGGCCGATGGCGTGCGATGCGACAGCAGGTCGAAGAACCCTCGCTCTATCTCCTTCAGTTGCGCCCGCACGCCCAGATCCACGCGACCCACCTCCGTCGTCAGCACGCACTCGGAGTCCTTCATCTCGCTGTCGGCCACCACCACCGGAACCACCGGCAGGTTCGGCATCAGCCGCAGCGTCTCGCTCCACATCTCCTGCGCCGGCGCCGGCACGCGCAGCTCCACCGCCGTCGTCTCCGACAACTGTCCCAGCGCCACGCGCACCGCTCCAGCCAGCAGCAGCGGATCCACCTGCGCCTCCCGTTGCAGAATCCGCGCCGCAATCGCCAGCGCCAGCTCCACCACCTCGCGCTCCACGCGCGCGAAGTAACTGTCCCGCGCCTGCGTAAAATCCCGCACCGCTTCGCTCCACTCTTCCGCGCACCTCCGCAGCAGCGCCATGCGCTCGCCGTCCACCTGCGCACGCCCACTGGCCAGTGCCTCCTGCCGCACAGCCTCCAGCCTGCGCTGCCACTCGCTTTCTCTCTCCGCCAATCGCGCTTCCCATTCTGTTTCCGGACCGGCGCCGGGCTCCGTCACGGCTTCGCTCGCGGCGATCTCTTCGCCGTGAGGAGACAGATAGCGCAGCGTCTCCACCACGCGCTGCCCCGCAGGCTCGCCGCGGCCCGCCCGCTTTCCCGCACTGCCCGCAACCGCCGTCGCCGCCTGCCGGAATCTCTCCTCGTCCGGCATCCCCTGCCGCGATCTCCGCCCTTCCTCGCCTGCCTGCATCTGCGCTCCTGTTCTACTGCGCTCCATCCGTTTCCACCCGCCGCCCAGCGAAAGCCTCTCCTCTTCACACCACCAGGTCGTCGCCCGCTTCGATCTTCAGAATCACCTTGCCCTCGGCCTCCAGACGCCGCGCCAGCTGCAGGATCTCCTGCTGCACCGCCGCCACCTCGCGCGCGCGCACCGGACCCATCACTTCCATGTCTTCCTTCAGCATCTCCACCGCCCGCGACGACATCGCCCGGAAGACATGTGCCTTCAGGTCCTCGCGCGCCCCGCGCAGCGCCAGCGCCAGTTGCTTCTTGTCCACTTCGGCCACAATCTCCCGCATGCTGGCCGGGGGAACCGTCACCAGGTCCTCAAAGGTGAACATCAGGTTCCGCACGCCCAGCGCCATCTCCGGATCGTCCTCTTCAATCTTTTCCAGAATCACCTTCGACTGATCCGACGGCACACGGTTCAGCAGATCCGCCACCGCCTTGAATCCCGAGTACGACTTGCGGCTGCTCTCGCCCACATGCTCTGCCTGCCGGTGCAGAATCACCGCGATCTTCTGCGCCATTTCCGGCGAAAACTCGCGTAGAGCCGCCAGCCGCCGCACCGCCGCCACGCGCCGCTCCGGATCCAGGTGCTCCAGTACGCTCGAGGCCCGCCGCGGATCCAGGTGCGCCAGCACCAGCGCCACCGTCTGCGGATGCTCGCTCTCCAGAAACTTGCCCAGCTGTACCGGATCGACCTTTTCCAGCATCGCCAGGTCGCCGTGGCTCGCCTCCTGCGCCCTGCGCACCAGCGACATCAGATCCTCGGCGCGCTGCTTGCCAAAGGCCTCCACCAGCAGCTTGCGCGCATAGTCGATGCCGCCGTGAACCATGTATTGCTGGGTCGTCAGCATCTCGTGAAACTCTTCCACCACGTCGGCGGAGAGCTCCGGTGCGATCCCCTTCAGCTCGGCGATCTCTTCGGTCACCTTCTGCACATCCGCATCCGGAAGCTGCACCAGCAGCTTCCGCGCCAGGTCGTCGCCAATCGCGACCAGAAGAATCGCCGCCTTCCGGATGCCCGGAATCCTGCGCTTCTGCGCGATCCCAGCCGCGCCTCCGTCCGTCGCCGGCGTCAGTGCCGTCTCTGCCATTGCCTCGCTCATTCGCTATGGATCCAGCTCTGGAGCAGCCGCGCCGACTGCGCCGGTTCCTTGTCCACCCGTTCCGCCACACGCTCAAAGACCGCCTGCGCATGCACCTTCTGCTTTTCCTGCACCGGACCCTCCGTCAATCCCTCCGCCTTCCGGTCGCCAATCACCGCCTGAACGCGCACCCCTCCGGGCAATGCGCCCGCGGATCCCGCGGCCAGCTGCTTCACCATCGGGCGGAAGACCAGCAGCACCAGCAGCAGCAACCCGAAGACCATCGCCGCCGGGCGCAGCATCGGAGCCGCCATCCCCGCCCACTCCTGCGCGCGCTCCGTCCAGGAAACCTTCCCCGTGCCGCCGCTCTCCTCAAACGGAATCTCCTCCACCGTCACCACGTCGCCGCGCTGCGCATCGTAGCCCACCGCGGCTTCGGCCAGTTGTGTCAGCCGCTGCATCTGCTGGGCCGAACGCGGCTGCCACACGCGCTTGCCTCCCTGCATCACCGACGGCTCGTTCAGCAGCACCGCCACCGTCAGCCGCCGGATCTCTCCCGGGCCCTGCGCAATATGCCGGATCTGCCTCGAAACCCCGTAGGTGCTGCTCTCCTGCTTGCTGTCCTGCTGCCCGGTCATCTGCGGCGGAAAGAGCGGCTTCTTGCGATTCGCCGCGCCCGTCGCATTGGGCGCATTGCTGGTCGTGCCCGGCACCCCGGCGGGGACCGGCTGCGGCCCCGTGATCTGCTCGCTTCGCTGCAACGTCAGCGTCGCCGTCTGGTTCGGGTTATAGGTCTCATCGGTCTCCGTCGAGCTGGCCGTGTCGTAGGCCACATTCACTGAGGCCCGCACGTTGCCCGCGCCCGCCACCGGTTCCAGCGTCGCAATCACCTGCCGGCTCAGCGCCTCTTCCCGCGCGGCCTGCGCCGCGCCAGGCCCCCGGCTCCCGAACAGGTCCTCGCCGTCGGCCGAAACCAGCACCACGTTCTCCGGCTTCAGGTCATCGACCGCCGCCGCCACCAGGTTGCGTATCGAGCGCGCCTCCTCGTGCGAGATCGTCCGGCTGCGCAGCGTCAGCACCACCGAGGCCTTCGCAGGACGCTGCTCGTCGGTGAACAGCGAGTCGTGCGGCAGCACCAGGTTCACGCGCGACGACCGCACATCCGATATCGTATCGATCGTCTGCTCCAGTTCCCCTTCGAGTGCGCGCAGGTAATTCACCCGCTCGTCAAAGTCCGATCCCACCCAGTTCGGCTTGTCAAATATCGCAAAGCCCATCTGCCCGCTCGCGGGCCCGCCGCCGGAGGTCGCCGCCAGCCGCGCCTTATCAAGGTCCGCCGCCGGCACTCGCAGCGCGGCGCCGTCCGGCGAAACCCGGTAGGGAATCCCCGCCGCCGTCAACTGCTGCGCCATGGTGCGCGCATCGGCGGCGTCCAGCCCGCCGTACAGCGTCTGCCAGTCCGTGCGCGTGCCATACCAGATCAGCCCCGCCAGCACGGTCACGGCCAGCGCGGCCAGCACTCCCAGCCGCTTCTGCTGCGCGGGAGGCATCTGCCGCACCCGCTCCACCAGCGTGGCAAGGGCGATGCGCAACTGCGCGTCGAAGGACTTCGCTAATGGTTTTGTCTCCGGCATGGTCTCCTGGTCGGGTCCGCCGCCTGCCTGCACAGACCTAGAACTGCAGGTTCATCACCTGCTGATAAGCGGCCACCGCCTTGTTGCGCACGGCCAGCGCCAGCTCAAAGGCCTGATCGGCCTTCTCGGTCGCGATCATCGCCTGGTGAATATCCACGCCGGTGCCCTCGATCAGCCCCTCGGTCAGCGACGCCGCCTGCGCGTTCAGCCGGTCCATGCTCCGGACCGCGCCCGTTACCAGCCCGGCAAACGGCGCCTCCGGCGAAGCCTGCGGCTCTGCCGCGCCCGCTGCCTGGCTGCTTCCGCCCATTCCGGGCAGGTTCGTGCTCCCGCTGCTCACGGCCTGGGCAATGGCTGAAATCGCCTGGATCATTTCCCCTCTCCTGTCCCTGTTTCTGTCGCCTTCCAGAACTCGTCACCGCTTCGGATACAAATCCCGCGTTCCCCTTCGCCCCGCTCAGGCCTTCAAAATGTTGATCGAGTCGGTGATCATGCTCTTGGTCGCCTCCACGGCGGAGGTGTTGAGCCCATAGCTGCGCGTCGCGCTCATC
>DAHVZZ010000361.1:0-3602 GCA_027323785.1 Acidobacterium sp.
AGAATTGCCAGGCGTGGCGGATGATGTCGGTGTCGTCGGAGGGACGATTGCGATGGATGGTGTCCAGCAGCTGGCGGAATTTCTCCGGGAACGGGTCGGAGATCCGTTCGGCCGAGAGCGTGGGGGGATGGACACTCGCCATGTCCCATTATAAGGTCGCAGGCGGCAGGCGGCAGGCAGCAGGTGGCGGGTGGCCTGCAGCAGGTGGCGGGTGGCACTTGGCGGGATGCTGGAGAATAGAGAGATGGCTAAGGATATGAGGCGCGGATCGGCGCGCGGCAGAAACGGCAGAAATCAGGGACGCGGAGCAGGACCGGCGGCGTCGGCTCGGAAACAGGAAGCAGCGGCGGAAGGCGTGGTGGAAGATGCCGTGCCGGAGGCCGCAGAGGGCGCCATTCAGGTTTCCCGGCGAGCGGCGGATCGGCTGCGGGCGGGGCACGTGTGGGTGTACCGGTCGGATGTGGAGCGGTGGCCGGGGAAGGAAGCGGAGATTCCGGCGGGGCTGATGCCGGTGGCGGATCGGCGCGGAGCGCTGCTGGGGACGGGGCTGTACAGTCCGGCGTCGGAGATTGCGCTGCGGCTGGTGACGACGGAGCTGATGACCGATGAGGCCGAGTGGCTGGAACTGCTGCGGGCGCGGCTGCGGAAGGCGATGGAGCGGCGGCAGCCGATGCTGGACGCGGAAAACGACGCCTGCCGGCTGGTCTTTAGCGAGGCGGACGAGCTGCCGGGTGTGACCGTGGACAAATATGCCGGCCTGGCGATTGTGCAGCTGCGGCACAAGGCTCTGGACACGGAGGCGGTGCGCGCGGCGGTGGCGGAGGTGCTGCGGCAGCAGTTTGAGGCGGACGGGCTGGAGGCGGTGCTGGAGCGGGAGGATCCGCGGATTCGGGAGCTGGAGCAGCTGAGCGTGGGGGCTTCCGCAACGCTGTGGGCGAAGAATGCGCAGCAGCCGGTGACGGAGACAGTGTTCCGGCTGAACGGGCTGCTGTTCAATTTTGACGCGACCAGCGGGCAGAAGACGGGTGCGTTTCTGGATCAGCGGGAGAACTATCTGGCCGCGGCGCGGTATGCGCGGGGCGAGGCTCTGGATGTGTGCACGTACCAGGGCGGGTTTGCACTGCATCTGGCGCGGGTCTGCGGGCGGGTGACGGGCGTGGATGTTTCGCGGGCGGCGCTGGAGGTGGCGGAGCGGAACCTGCAGGCGAATCGCGATCAGGAAAACGGGGCGGCGCTGCGCAGGGCTGAGGTGGACTGGGTGGAGGCGGACGCCTTCGATCTGCTGCGCGACTGGAGCGACGCGGGGACGCAGTACGACACGATTGTGCTGGATCCGCCGGCGTTTGCGAAGAGCAAGCGGGCGGTGGAAGGCGCGATGCGGGGGTACCGGGAGCTGAATCTGCGGGCGCTGAAGATGCTGCGGCCTGGGGGGCGGCTGGTGACGTGTTCGTGTTCGCACCATGTTTCGCTGGCGGAGTTTATGGCGATGCTGCGTGGGGCGGCGGGCGATGCGCGGCGGCGGGTGCGGCTGCTGGAGATTCGCGGGGCGGCGGCGGATCATCCGGTGGTGCTGAATGTGCCGGAGACGGAGTATCTGAAGTGCGTGGTGGTGGAGGCGGAGTAAGAGGCTTCGCGAGTGCGGCATGATGGGGCGGCAGCCACGGGATGCGGGCCCGATGGAGAAATCAGGCCCGCGGACGCGGATGCGCTTCGTCAGAGCGCCAGGTTGCGCAGGTCCTCGAGCAGTCCGGGGCCGACAGGATTCCATCCGAACTTGCGGCGGGTGAGCTCGCCGGAAGCTGGGGCGTCGAGGGTGGCAAAGTGCGCGAACATGCCAAAGTGCTCCTGGGCTTTTTCGGGGGGAATCGAAACCACCGGCACGCCGAGCGCGCTGCCGACCGCCTCGGCAATCTCGCGCAGCGGCACGCCCTCTTCCTGCACGGCGTGACAGGTGGTGATGCCCGGGCCCGTATTTTCGACGACCAGGCGATAGAGGCGAGCGACATCCTGGAGCGGCGCGGCCGCCCAGCGGATGGCACCCTCTCCTACGTAAGCCGAGACACCCTTTTCGCGCGCGACCTGGACGAGCAATGTCGCCAAGCCCTGGCGGCGGGTGTCGTGCACCTGGGGCAGGCGCACGATGGCCAGGCGCAGGCCCTTCTGCGCCACGGCGCGCGCCGTCTGCTCCGGTCTGCGGGGTATCAGGGGAGATTCCGTCGGCTGGTCCGTCTCCGTAGCTGGCCGGCCTGGAGCGCCGGTGGCAATTGCGACGCCGGAGGTGACCACCAGCAGTTTTCCTGGCTCCAGAGCGCTCCCGAGAGCCTCAATGGCCTGGATTTCGTCCTGAGCGTTCTGCGCGAACTTCGACCAGTCGTGGCTGAAGGCGAGATGCACAACCGCGTCCATACCTGTTGCGCCGCGGCGGAGGCAATCGAGATCGGTCATGTCGCCGCGAAGCGCCTCCGCGCCGGCCGTGCTGAGCTGCTCCACTCCCGCGTCGCTGCGGGTGAGGCCGCGGACCTGGTGCCCGGCGGCAATGAGGTCCTGCACCAGTGCTGTTCCAATAAAACCCGTTGAACCTGTTACAAATACACGCATCGTCCTCTCCTGTGCTGTTGATGGCGCAACCGGGGGCGCGCCGGATTGACATGCAAAGTCCCGCGCATTAAAACGGGGATTGTCCCCGGTTAAGAGATAAACGGGGAGTGTCTCCGGTTGCAGAAAATTTAGCGGAGACCGAATTATGCCGAAGAAGACTCCATCCTCACCGCCGGCGCGCCGGGTTCGAGCCGACGCGCAGCGCAATCGCGAGCGCATTCTCGAAGCCGCCAAGGCGGCGTTTACGCGCGATGGCGCGTCCGCCAGCCTGGACGAGATCGCGCGGCAGGCCGGTGTAGGTTCGGGCACGCTCTACCGGCACTTTGCTACGCGTGACGCGCTGATCGAGGCTGTTTACCGGAGCGAGGTGGAAAAGCTTGCGGCCGCCGAGCAGCGATTTGGCGCGGCGATGCCACCGCTGGATGCGCTGCGCGCGTGGATGCTGCTGTTCATCGACCATGTTTCGGCGAAGCGGCTGATTCTGCCGGCGATGGAGAGCGTGGCGGGCGGATCGACGCGCCTGATGGAAGGCACGCGGAGCCTGGTACACGGGGCGTTCGTGCGCTCGGTCGAGCGGGCCATCAAGAGCGGAGATCTGCGGGCCGACACCGACCCGAATGACTTTGTGCGGGCGCTGGTCGGGATCTTCCACACGATGGCTTTGCCGGGCTGGGAGGCGAGCGCGCGGCGGATTGTGGAGATTCTGATTGCGGGTTCGCGCGCGGAGAGTCGGGGGAAGCGGGGCTGATGGAGGCGGCGGAGTTTTTGCCCGGGTTGGGGACTATCCGGTGGTGCTGAATGTGGCGGAGACGGAGTATCTGACGTGCGTGGTGGTGGAGGCGGAGTAAGGGGAGTGGCCTGCTGGATGCTTGCTTTGGTCATCCTCCCACCGTTCACGGGCGATATTGCGCCTGTCTTTCTCACGTGATGTCGGCGTAGGCGGGGGGGAGCGCGCGGAGGCTGCGGACGACTTCGATGAGGCGGGCGGCGACGTAGTCGATTTC
>DAHVZZ010000376.1:0-1682 GCA_027323785.1 Acidobacterium sp.
AGGGGATCGCGCCCGGCTTTGTGCGCGACCTCGTCGAGGAAGGACTGCTCGACAAAGGCGTAGGCATTGGATCCCGGGGCGCGCATGGGCCCGGTTCGCAGCCAGAGGGGCATGGTGGAAAATCCGAGGGAATAATGAGGCACGCGGCCGGCAGGAAACTCGCCGCCGCCGATTCCCGCCGAGGAAGCGGCTTTGCCGTTGGCGCCGAAGGTGACCAGGTGCTGCCGCCAGGCGATGACTTTGCCCTTCTCGTCGATGCCGGCCCTGAGGTTGTGCCATCCGGCGGGGCGATAGGCGTCGTGGGTAAAATCGTCTTCGCGGGACCAGAGGATTTTGACGGGGGCTTTAGCCTCGCGCGCGATCCAGGCAGCCTCGACCATGTACTCGTTCATCAGCTTGCGGCCGAATCCGCCGCCGGTTCGCACCAGATGGACGGTGATGTCCGATGGCGGGATGCCGAGCACGCGGGAGACGAGCTGGCGGCCGCCATCCGGCGCCTGGCTGGTGGTCCACATCTCCAGCTTTCCATCCTGGAAGCGCGCGGTGGTGTTCTCCGGCTCCAGTTGCCCGTGGGAGAGGAAGGGATAGGAGTAGACGGCCTCGACGGTTTTGGCGGCGGAGCCGAGCGCGCCATCCACATCGCCGTAGGCGCGGACGATATTGGAAGGCGTCTGCTGCAGCAGGGCGGCGGCGCGGTTTTCGAACTCCTCGCTGCTCTGCTGGGCCGCAGTGGGCGAGCCGGCCGGCATATCCCACTCCACATCCACGGTGAGCCTGGCTGCCTGAGCCTGCCACCAGGTATCGGCCACGATGGCGAGGCCGGGCTCCAGCCCGGGATCGGAGGGCATCACCGGGCCCGTCGTCATTTTTCCGGCAACGACGAAGGCATGGCGAACGCCGGGCATCTTCCGGATCTGCTCCAGATTGACCTTGCGAACCGTTCCGCCCAGCACCGGGCACTTGTGGTAGACGGCGTAGAGCATCCCGGGAATTCGCACGTCGATGCCGAAGAGCGGTTTGCCGGTGAGCATTTTTGGCATGTCCACATCGGTAGTGGGCTTGCCGACGATGGTGTAGTCCTTCGGATCCTTCAGCTTCAGCGAGCTCTCATCGGGCAGAGGCAGCTTTGCGCAGTCCGACGCCAGCTCGCCATAGGTGAGGGAGCGCCCGCTTCCGGTGTGCTTTACGGTTCCGGCCGAGGTCTGGCATTCGCTGGCGGGCACACGCCAGCGCTTCGCCGCGGCCGTAATCATCAGCGCGCGGCCGGCGGCGCCTACGCGGCGGAGCGGATCCCAGTTGAGAGGGGTGGACATGGAGCCGCCGGCAAATTGCCCGCCATAGGCTGCCTGATCGAGCATGGCCTGTTCCACGCGGACCTGGCTCCACTCCACGTCCAGCTCCTCGGCGATCATCATGGGCAGGGAGGTACGCACGCCCTGGCCGATCTCCGGGTTTTTGGCCATGATGGTGACCGTGCCGTTCGGCTCAATATGGATGAAGGCGCGCGGCGACAGTTCCGGCCCGCGTCCCCGGGACTGCGCCAGCACGCTGGCCGGATGCTGCTCGTACAGCGCCAGCGCCAAACCACCGCCCGCCAGCGCACTCAATTGCAGAAAATGCCGCCGATTCACCTGCACCGGAATCCTCCGATTGTCGATCTCACGCTCATCCCGATTCTGTTA
>DAHVZZ010000387.1:0-1891 GCA_027323785.1 Acidobacterium sp.
GGCATCCTCTTCGACGGACACCCCGACCTCCGCCGCATCCTCATGTGGGACGGCTTCCAGGATTTCCCCATGCGCAAGGACTACGTTCCCCCGCCCGACGACCTTCCCGCCGCGCCCCCATCTGCGGAGGTGCGGGCATGACACCCGTCGAAGAAATGGTCGCCCTCGACAACGGCCCCGGCGAGATCATGGAAGTCTCCATGGGCCCGCATCATCCCTCCACCCACGGCGTCTTCCGCATGGATGTCCGGCTGGAAGGCGAGCGCGTCGTCCGCCTCAAACCCGTCTTCGGCTATCTCCACCGCAATCACGAGAAGATTGCCGAAAACGGAGCCTACCTCGCCGCCATCCCCTACACCGACCGCCTCGACTACCTCTGCTCCATGACCAACAACTGGGGCTATGTCATCGCCGTCGAAAAGCTCGCCGGCATCGCCGTTCCCGAGCGCGCCGAATATATCCGCGTCATTGTCGCCGAACTCACCCGCTTCCAGAACCATGCCGGCCTCGTCGGCTTCCTCCTTCAGGACATGGGCGCCAGCGGCACGCCCCTCATGTACGCCTTCCGCGAGCGCGAAAAAATCCTCGACCTCTTCGAATCCCTCTCCGGCGCGCGCATGATGTGCAACTACCTCCGCTTCGGCGGCGTCCGCGTCGACTGCTCCCCCGCCTGGCTCGAAGAAGTCCGCCAGCTCATCGCCCGCCTGCCCCGCTTCGTCGACGAATTCGAGGCCCTCCTCCGCGCCAACGAAATCCTCATGGCCCGCACCCAGGGCACCGGCGTCCTGCCCCGCGAGCTGGCCATCAGCGCCGGAGTCACCGGCCCCATGCTGCGTGCCAGCGGCGTCAGCTACGATGTTCGCAAGGTCGACCATTACGGTATCTACGACCGTTTCGATTTCCGCGTCCCGCTCGGCGACCACGGCGATGTCTACGACCGCTATATGATGCGCATCCTCGAAATGCGCGAATCCCTGAAGATCCTCGAACAGGCCCTGCGCGGCATCCCCGAGGGCCCCGTTATGGACCCGAAGGTGCGCCTCCGCGGCCTCCGCCCCAAAGTCGGCGAAGCCTACGGCCGCATCGAGTCGCCCAAAGGCGAGCTGGGCTTCTTCCTCGTCAGCGACGGCTCCACCAATCCCTACCGTTACCGTGTCCGGCCGCCCAGCATGATCAATCTCACCATCCTCGAGGACATGTGCCTCGGGCAAAACGTCGCCGACGTCGTCGTCACGCTCGGCAGCGTCGACATTGTTCTCGGCGAGGTCGACCGATGATCGTCCCCCTCGCAAATCACCGCCATCCGGACGCGCTCCGGCTCATGGCTGGAGGCTGGTCTTAATGCTGGGTGAAGGCATCATTCAGGGCCTGCGCGAAACGGCCCGCAACTTCTTTGGAAGCTACTTCGACCGGGATCGCCTGACGACCGTGCAGTATCCCGAAGAGCGCCGCCCGCGCCCCGAGGCTGCGCGCGATTTCCCCTTCCTGCTCTTCGACGGCCCCGACCCCGAGGCCGGTCTCCGCTGCGTCTCCTGCCAGATTTGCGAAAAGGAGTGCCCGCCTCGCTGCATCCACATCGAGAAGAGCAAGGACAA
Organism: Acidobacterium sp.; assembly: GCA_027323785.1. Taxonomy (GTDB): domain Bacteria; phylum Acidobacteriota; class Terriglobia; order Terriglobales; family Acidobacteriaceae; genus Palsa-343. The sequence goes on from DAHVZZ010000387.1 coordinate 1,596, forward strand.
GAAACCCGACTTCGTCGGCAAGCAGCAGTTCTATCCCACCGTCTTCAACATCGACATCTCCGTCTGCATGAGCTGCCAGATTTGCGTCGAGGTCTGCCCCTTCGACGCCATCCGCATGGACACCCAGTTCGAGCTCAGCACCGACAACCGCTTCGGCGGCCTGCTCTACACCAAAAAAGAGCTCTCCAAATCGAACGAGTACTACCGCGAAATTCACCCCGCTGAAGCCGCCGAGTGCGACGAGCGCCGTGCCAAAGAAACGGAGGAGGCAAAGGCCAAAGCCGCCGCAGCAGCTG
>DAHVZZ010000395.1:0-11657 GCA_027323785.1 Acidobacterium sp.
CGGGGCCGCCGGCCATTGTTGTCTTTACCGGGAGATCAAATTCGTTGCACGGAGCGCGAGTATGAAGCGAATCCTGGTTCTGTTTGCGCTTGCTTTGACCTATGTGACCTGCGCGACCGCGCAGACGGCCATCTATGGAACCGTCAGCAGTTCCAATTACGACGTAGGCCATGTCGGCTGGCAATACGGCAGCACGTTCGGCCTCTTTCACGATGGCTGGGGCAGTCCTTTTTTGCGCGCAGGTGTGGATGTTCGCGCATCGCTGCTGGGTTCGGGAAATAAGTCACTGGACAGTGCCTTGCTGGGACCTCACATCCAGTATCACTTTCATCCGCATGTGCTGCCGCTCAAGCCCTATTTCGAGGCGCTGGGAGGCGGAGCTCACGTCAGGCTTGGCCAGGGCATGAACTACATGGATGAATATGGAGGCATCTTTCAGCTCGCCGGCGGCTTGGACGTCACCCTCTTCTCGCGGCTGGACTGGCGCGTGGCCGAATACTCCTGGGGCTCAGTTGTCGGCGTCGGCCGGACCATCCGGCCTTCCATGCTCAGCACCGGCCTGGTGCTCCGCCTGCGATAGGCCCGCGGAAAAGATAGTGGTGAGTTCCGGGGTGCGCTTCTGAAGCGCTCGAGGCAGCGCGTCCGCATTGTGCCCTTCCTGAGGATAACTCCCAGAGTAAAGGCATCTTAAGATAGAGTGGTGGCCTGCGGGAGATAGCAGACCTGGCTGTTATTGCTGATATTTTGGAGAGCACTGAATGAAGAGAGTCCTGGTTGTGCTTGCACTGATGATGGCAGGCGCCCTTTTTGCCAATGCACAGACCGCCATTTACGGGGCCGTCAGCGCCTCGAACCTGAACGATGCCAATGTGGGCTGGAAATACGGAGACACCTTTGGGCTCTATTACGACCACTGGGGAGTTCCGTTTGTGCGCGCCGGCATTGACGTGCGCGCATCGTTCATCGGCTCCGGCGCGACAAAGATGGACAGCGGCCTGATCGGTCCGCGTATCCAGCTACATCCCCACGTCCTGCCGCTCATGCCCTACGCTGAGGCGCTGGTGGGCGGAGCGCATGTCAAGGTGGGCGAGGGCATCGCCTACACCGACAAATCCAGTCCCGAGTGGGCTTTGGACGGCGGCCTGGATATGACCGTCTTTCCACGTCTGGATTGGCGGGTCGTGGATTACTCGTGGGGCCGGGTCATCAATACCGGTTTCCGGCCCCAGACGCTGAGCACCGGTCTTGTTCTGCGCCTGCCTTAGCCTGCGAATCTGGAAATAATGGAAAGTGCTCCGGGGCCGAAACCCCGGAGCTTCCTTATCCCTGAGTATTCCGTCTGGGGCGCTGATTGGATTTCAGGATCTTCTTCCGCAGCCGCAGCGATTTCGGCGTAACTTCCACCATCTCGTCATCCGCGATGAACTCAATGGCCTGTTCCAGATTGAGCAGACGCGGAGGAGCCAGCCGGATGGCCTCGTCCGCGGTCGAAGCCCGCATATTGGTCAGCTTCTTCTCGCGGACGACGTTGACGTCGAGATCGTTGTCCCGCGAGTGTTCGCCGATGATCATGCCCTCGTAGACTTCGACGCCTGGCGGTGTGAACAGCACGCCGCGGTCTTCCAGGCCCTCCAGAGCGTAGGCCGTGGTGGTACCGGGCCGGTCGGCAACCAGAGCGCCTGTTGGGCGCTGCGGAATCTGTCCCTGATGGGGCATATAGCCGTCGAAGAGCGAGTTCATCACGATGGTGCCGCGCGTCTCCGTGAGCAGCTCCGACCGCAGTCCGATGAGCCCTCGCGATGGCACCCGGAACTCCAGACGGACGCGGCCATAGCCGTGGTTGTGCATCTTCGTCATTTCGCCGCGTCTGGGCCCGAGGCGCTCGATCACGGTTCCGACGAAGCTCTCGGGAATGTCGATGCTCAGGTGTTCGACCGGCTCCATCGTCTTCCCGTCGATTTCGCGGGTCACGATCTCAGGCCGGCCGACCATCAGCTCGTAGCCTTCACGCCGCATCATTTCCAGCAGGATGGAGAGCTGCAGCTCGCCTCGGCCCAGTACCTTGAAGCTGTCCGGGCTGCCCGTCTCCTCCACGCGGATGGAGACGTTGGTGAGCAGTTCCTTTTCCAGACGCTCGCGCAGGTTCCGAGAGGTGACCCACTGGCCTTCGCGGCCTGCCATGGGAGAGTTGTTGACCGAGAACTGCATCGCGATGGTCGGCTCATCGATCACAATGGCCGGCAGCGGGGAGGGATTGTCGACACTGGTGATGGTTTCACCGATGGTGATGCCTTCCACGCCGGCAACCGCCACGATGTCATCGATCTCGGTGGCTTCGATATCGACGCGCCGGAGGCCGCTGAAGCTGAAGAGCTTGGTGATGCGCGTCTTCTGCAGGGAGCCGTCGCGCCTGGAGATGGCGACTTCGTCGCCGGTGCGGAGCGTTCCCTGAAAGACGCGGGCAATCGCCAGCCTGCCCAGATAGTCGGAGTAGTCCAGGTTCGTCACCTGTATCTGCAGCACTCCGTCCGGATCGCCTTTGCCTGTGGGGATGGTGGCAAGGATCGCTTCGAACAGGGGCTGCAGGTCCTCGCCGGGTGAGGCGTAATCGGTGCTGGCCTGGCCGAGCTTCGCATTGGTGTAGAGAACGGGGAAATCAAGCTGGTCCTCGGAGGCGTCCAGGTCAATGAAGAGGTCGTAAACCTCATTGAGGACTTCCTGCACACGGGCATCGGGGCGGTCGATCTTGTTGATGACCAGGATGGGAGGCAGCCTGGCTTCCAGCGCCTTGGAGAGCACGTACCGCGTTTGCGGCAGCGGTCCTTCGGAGGCGTCGACCAGAAGCATTACGCCATCGACCATGCGCAGCGCGCGTTCCACCTCGCCGCCAAAGTCGGCGTGGCCGGGAGTATCGACGATATTGATCTTCTCGTTGTGGTAGAAGACAGCCGTGTTCTTGGCGAGGATGGTGATGCCTCGCTCGCGCTCGAGCTCGTTGGAGTCCATGACCCGCTCGGCAACGGCTTCATTGGCGCGGAAGGTACCGGCCTGGCGGAGCAGAGCATCCACCAGGGTGGTTTTGCCGTGGTCGACGTGGGCGATGATGGCGATGTTGCGGATATTGCTCAAAGATTATTCCTGATATACCGTGGTAGTTTCGTTACGGAGGGCTGGGATCGGCAACCGAAACCGGCGGCCGTGCGGCCCCCGGGCTCGCGCTTCAAATGCGGCGCAGTCCCGACGGGTGATGAGGGAATCGCGGCCGTTCCTCTGGAACTGCTTCGTTTTCAGTTTACCAGTGTGGGCAACGCGGCCCGGACTGGCGACGTCCCGGTAGGAAGAGAATGGCGGCGCGGCGCCGAAATCAGGAGGAATGTATGCGGACATGGGTTCATCGTTCAGTTGCATGGGGAACCGGCCTGGCGCTGGCAGTACTCGGTGGCGCAGCCGGATTCGCGCAGAGTCCGGGCGGCGCGGCAGCCATGCCGAATATCCATCTAATACAGGCGAAGGCGCGCCTGACCAAAACGCTGGATGCGAAGAAGGCAAAGAAGGGCGAGCCGTTCACAGCCAAGCTGCTGGAGACGGTCCGATTCCCGAACGGGCAGTCCCTGCCGGCCAATACGGTTCTGGAAGGGCACGTCGATCAGGCGACACCTTCGAAGCACAAGAGCAACTCGGTGATCACGGTCACTTTGGACAAAGCCCGTGTGAGGGGCGGCGAGGAACTGCCCATTAAGGCGACGATTATCGGCATGTCGGAACCGGCTCTCTCCGCCATGCAGAGCGCGAGCGGCGGGCCGCCGGGAGAGGGTCCAACGCAGGCAGGGGGCGCCATGGGCGGTCAGGGCCCGATGGGCGGGGGAGCCATGGGACCGACGCCGGGCATGAACAACTCGCAGCAGTCGATGGGGATGGGCGAGATGGGCGAGCAGCGCAGCGGCGTACCGGGAGTGGCACTGCACAGCAGCATTCACAGCCAGGTGTCAGCGACATTCACCGCGAGCCGGCGGAACGTCCATGTGCCGGGTGGCGTGCAACTGCAGATCGCGCTGGCGGTGGTGCCGAAAGGCGTGCACCTGCACTAATCCGGGTCCAGGCTTGGCGCAGAACCCCGTTCGGCAGCGTCCGGACGGGGTTCGCTATTCGTAGCGGAGGGACTCGATGGGGTCCATGGCGGCGGCGCGCTGTGCGGGCAGCGTGCCGAAGATGACGCCCACGGCGCATGAGGCCAGGAGACCGATGACGGCCGACCAGCCGGAGACGGGGACCTTGTAGGCGGTGAAGAAGCGGATGGAAAAGGGAATTCCCAGGCCGATCACCGCTCCGATGACGCCTCCGAAGAGAGATACGAAGAGGGCTTCCATGAGGAACTGGAGCTTGATTTCGCGGGAGGTGGCGCCGAGGGCCTTGCGGATGCCGATTTCGCGGGTGCGGGCGCGGACGGTGGCCAGCATGATGTTCATGATGCCGACACCGCCGACGGCGAGGGTGACGGCGGCGACCAGCAGCAGCATGATGGTGAGGGCGTTGACGACGACTCCGGCCAGGGTGATGAGGGCGGTCATGGTCTGGGCGGTGTAGACGGAGTTGGGCAGATGCCGGCCGCTGTCATGGATGGCGGCGATGATCTGTTTGGCGGCGGATTCCACGTCGTTGGCGTCGCGGATGGAGAAGTAGATCTGCTTCACGTCGTCGGTGCCGGTGTAGTAGCGGCCGACGGAGTAGGGGATGAGGATGGTCTGGTTGGCGATCTCGGTCTGGCCGAAGGTTTCGACGCGTTCCTTAAAGGTGCCGATGATGGTGAAGGGAAGGCCGGCAATCTGAAAGGTGCGGCCGACGGCTGCGTCTTCGCCGCCGAACATAGCTTTGGCGAAGGGCACCGTGACGACGGCGACCTGGGTGTGGGTGGCCTCGTCTTCTTCGTCGAAGAAGCGGCCGTTGAGGACGACGAGGTTGCGAACGTGGCGATACTCCGGCTCGACGCCCAGGACGAGGACGTTTTTGACGACCCCGCCCAAGCTGATGCTCTGGTGCATGCTGAGGACGACGGAGGAAGAGGAGACGGCGGGGACATTTTGATCGACCCACTGCTCATCCTGCCAGGTGAGGAAGTCGGTCTGGTTGTTGGTGACCTGTCCGGAGCCGCCGCCGGAGTACTCGACTTCGACCAGGTTGGTGCCGATGCCCTGGATCTGCTTAATGATGTAGTGGCGACCGGTATTGGAGATGGCGACGACGAGGATGAGCGAAGCGGTTCCGATGACCATGCCGAGGGCGGTCAGCAGGAAGCGCACCTTGGAGTTGCGGAAACTGTCGATGGCCAGGTGGGCGATCTCGCTGAGGAGCATGGTCTGCCGGGCACTGGCGATGGTGCGTTCGAAGGAGAGGTGGTGGTGGTCGTGATCCGTGGGCATCTGGCTGGATACAGGATGCCACAAGGGGCGGAAGGTCGCGGGTCAGCGGGTCAGCAAGTCAGCGAGTCAGCAGGTCAGCACGTAGCTGGTCGGTGAGGTCAGCGCTTGCGGGTGGACTACCCCAGGGGTCAACCTTTTTGGAAACGGTTTGTTTTCAGCTATTTGCGCTTTTCCATCAAAGGCTTTGGGCTGGAAGTGATACGAGCCAAAGCAGATGGCCAGAGGCGCTGGGGGGCGGCAGGTCGCAGGTGGCAGCCGGCAGATAGCGAGGTAGCCATGTGGCGGTGAAGCGGGCGGGGCTCCCCCTGGGGTCAACTTTTTGGGAAGAGCTTTGTTTTCAGCTATCTGCATTTTTCGTCCAGGGACTTTGGGCTGGAAGTGCCTGAAAACAGAGCAGATGGCCAGAGACGCTGGGGGGACGGCAGCAGCTGGCAGGTAGCAGACAGAGGCGCTGCTTCGAGAGCGGAGTCGGGTTGCCAAAGAGCGCGGCACCTGGTTTAGCAGGGGCCTGGTCCGGAGCCGGCCTGGGCCGGGCGGAGTCCCGGAAAAGCTGTCGGGAAAGAAAAAAGCTCTGTCGCGAGGGCGAACAGAGCTTTCCATATCAAGCATGGAAGATCCCGAAAACCGGAGCAAGGAAATTCGGCGGGGCGGACGGTACGAAGGTCATGGACAGGATTGCGTCGCCGACTGGGCGTGGGTTTCCTGGAACATTCCAGTGTCGCGCTTCGTTTCCGCACCGGCAGGTCCAGTCCGTCGATGATCGCCGGTGCGGAGGATTCCCAATCTCAGGCTTCGTCCGGAGTGGGGGAGATTTTCTCAAATCGTCCGAAACGCAGGGAAAGAGCGGGCAGGACGAGCAGGTTGAGGGCGGTGGAGGTGAGGAGGCCGCCGAGGATGACGATGGCCATGGGGCCTTCTATCTCGCGGCCGGGATCGCCAGCGCCCAGGGCGAGCGGGAGCAGTCCGAGGGCGGTGACGGTGGCGGTCATGAGGATGGGCGCGAGGCGCTCGGAAGCGCCGCGGACGGCGGCTTCGAGGCCCCAGGTCATGCCTTCGCGAGAGACCAGGTGCTCGTAGTGGGAGATGAGCATGATGGAATTGCGCAGGGTGATGCCGAAGAGGGTGACGAAGCCGATGAGCGCGCCGAGGGAGAGGGGAGTTCCGGTGAAGAAGGCGATGAGCACGCCTCCGACGAGGGCGAAGGGCAGATTGACCAGCACCAGCAGGAGGTTGCGGTAGTTCATCATGACGACGGACAGGAGAATGAGGATGATGAGCGCGGCCAGAGCGGAGTGTACGAGGAGATCGCGGTGGGATCTGGCCTGGGCTTCGGCGGTTCCGGCGAAGTGGAAGTAAGTGCCGGTGGGGAGGGTGACCTGGCTGCGGATGACGCGGGTGGCCTGGCGGACGAAGGAAGCGGGGCTGCGGCCAGAGACATCAAGGGTGATGGTCTGCACTCGGCGGCCGCCATTGTGCAGGATGACGTAGCGCCCGGACTGCTCATAGACGTCTGCGAGCTGGCTGAGCGGCAGGTAGTTGCCGGCGGGGCTCTCGATGGGGAGCGCGGCGACATCCGCAGGGCCGCGGCGATCGGCGGGGTTGAGCATCACGGTGACATTGAAGACTTCGTTGCCCTGGTAGACCTGGCCTACATTTGTGCCGCCAAAGGCAGTCTGGACGGCATCGAGTACGGAAACCGGCTGAAAGCCCCAGCGCTGGAGCTGCGCGGGGAGCAGGCGCACGACCACCTGAGGCGTTGAGGGCGGTGACTGGATGCGGACGGCGCGGGATCCGGGAATGGCGCGGAGGACCTGGGCAATTTGCTGCGCCTTCTGGTCGAGAGCGCTGAGATGCGGTCCGTAAAGATTGAAGACCACGGAGGCGCTGTAGCCGGAGATGATCTCTTCCATCCTCTCTTTCAGAAAGGTATTGACGCTGAAGGTGAAGCCGGGGAAGGCGCGTACGGCCCGATGAATGGCCGCCAGGGCCTCGGCGTTCTGGTGTCCATCGAGGTGCGGTTTAAGGGCCACATCGATCTCGGTCTGGTAGGGTCCGCGGGCGGAGGACATGCCGGCGCGGCCGATCTTCGCGCCCACGCCGGAGACCCAGGGAATTCTTTGCAGGGCGCTGCTCACCAGATCGTTGGCGCGAATGGAGTCCTGCAGGGAACTGCCGGGCACGCCGATCATGTGAACGATGTATTCGCCTTCGTGGAACGGGGGCAGGAAGGATGACTGGAAGGTGGGCAGGACGGCGATGCCGGCGAGGGTGAACAGAACGACGCCGAGGATGACGAGCGCGGGAAGGCGCTCCACGAACTGGAGCACATGACGGTAGCCGCCTTTGAGCCAGCGCACCAGTGGAGGCTCATCTTTGGCCAGGGTTTTGCGGCTGAGCAGGAAGAGGCAGAGAACCGGTGTGATGGTGAGGGCCACCAGCAGGGAAGCCATGACGGAAAGGATGTAGGCGACGCCGAGGGGCCGGAAGATGGAGCCGGCGATGCCAGACATCATGAGGACGGGGATGAAGACGACGGCTACGGCAAAGGTGGCGTAGACGACGGCGCTGCGGACCTCAAGGGAGGCGTCGAGCACGACGCGGAGGACGGGGCGGGGAATTGGGGCGTGGAGGTTTTCGCGGAGGCGGCGGAGGATGTTTTCGACGTCGATGACGGCGTCGTCGACGACTTCGCCGATGGCGATGGCGAGGCCGCCGAGGGTCATGGTGTTGAGGGTGTAACCCATGTGGATCATGACGGTGACGGCGGCGAGCAGAGAGAGCGGAATGGCGGAGCAGGAGATGGCGGCGGTGCGGAAATCGAAGAGGAAAAGGAGGATGACGATGACGACGAGGACCGCGCCGATGGTGAGGGAGGAGCGGAGATTGGCGAGCGCGGAGTGAATGAAGCTGGCGGGGCGGAAGAGATTGAGGTTGAGGTGAATGCCGCGGCGGAGCAGGGTGGGGCGAAGATCGTTCAGGACGGCGTCGATGCGTTCGGAGACGGCGAGGGTGTTGGCTCCGTACTGCTCGTTGACGCGAAGGATGATGCCGGGTTTGCCGTTGACGAGTGCGGCGCCGATGGCGGGCTGCGGGACTTCGACGACGTGGGCGACCTGACCGAGGGTGACGTTGACGCCGTTGCGATGGACGAGGACGGTGCCGGCGAGTTCGGCGGTGGTGAGGGCCTGGCCCTCCGGGCGGAGGGTGAATCGCTGGTTGGCGGTGCTGACGAAGCCGCCGCCGCGGACGCCTGTGGCGCGGCGGGCGGCGGCCAGCACCTGATTGACGCTGAGGTGATACTGCATGAGCCGCTGGGGCAGGAACTGGATCTGGTACTGCTTGACCTGTCCGCCCCAGATGGCGACGTTGGTGACGCCGTGGACAGCGAGGAGGGCGGGTTTGACGACCCAGTCGGCGGCGGTGCGGAGCTGCATGGGGGTGATGGAGCCGGAGGTCATTCCCAGTTCGAGGACATCGCCGGTGGAGCTCATGAGCGGGGACATGAGGGGAGGCTGGACGCCGGCGGGGAGCCGTCCGGCGAGAGTGGCGAGCTGCTCCGAGACGAGTTGCCGGTCGAGATAGATGTTGCTGCCCTGCCGGAAGACGACCTGCACGTTGGAGAGGCCCTGGAGGGATTTGGACATCATGGAGCGGATGCCGGTGACGCCATCGACGGCGAACTCGATGGGCTGGGTGATGAGCAATTCGACCTGCTTCGGGGAAAGGCCGGGAGCGTTGGTGCGGATTTTGACGACGGGCGGCGCGAACTCGGGGAAAACGTCGTACTTTGCCTGGGAGAGCGAGTAGACGCCGTAACCGAGGAGGGCGAACGCCAGAGCGAGGACGATTCCTCTGCGGTGCAGTGCGGTTCGAACGATGGCCCTGAGCATTTAGTTGGCGTCTCCTTTGGCCGGGGCGTGAGACGGGGTGGGCATGAGCTCGACGCCGAGGAGTTGCTGAGCGTCGCGGGTGACGACGGATGCGCCGGGGGCAAATTCATGCGCGACAAACCAGCCGCCGGACACGGGGACGGTGGTGGGAATGGGGCGGCGGATGAAGGTTCCCGGCTGCGTTTGCTGATAGGCCCCGGCTTTGCCGTTCAGCCATACGATGGCGCTGGCGGGAACGATGACGCCGGGGTGCAGCTTGCCGGCACCAAAGCGGGCGACGAGGTTGAGACCGGGGGCGAGGCCTGGATGAACGGGCGCGATGTAGAGGTAGCTGACTCCCTGGACGCGCGGGTCGAGTTGGGGGAAAGAGGAAAGGAAGCGGGCAGAGGCGCGTCCGCCGGTTGGCAGGGGAAAGGCGATGGATGGCGGCGCTGCGATGTGCTGGCCGAGGGGCACGGTCATTTGAATGAGCACGTCGTTGCGGTCGAGGAGGGCGTTCAGGCGGGCATTGTTGTGAGGGAGCCATGCGGCGATGGCCGAGCCCCAGTTTTGGCGGACTGCGGCGGTGGCGAGGGCGAGGTTCTGCCGGGCGAGGCGAACGTCGACGGCGTCGGAGCGGGATGCTCCGGCGGCGGCCTCAACGGCTTTCGCGGAGGCATTCTGCTGCTGGCTGTAGAGCTTTTTAAGGCGGAGGTATTCGCGGCGGGAGATGCTGGCGGCGATCTTGGCTTTCCGCAGCTGCGCGTCGGCAGAGTCGTAGGCGGAGACGAGGGTTTCGAGATTGGCAACCGGGAGCACGACGGCGGGAAGATCGGACTGGGCGCGGGCGCGGCTGGCGACGAGCGGGGCTGAGGCGATGCCGAGGTGTTTTTGATCCTGAGGGCTGAGGTGCAGGACGAACTGGCCGTTCTGGCGCGTGACGCTTACCTGGGGCGGCGCGGATGGATTTGTTTGCTTCGCGGATACGATTTGGGGGCGTTCGTGCAGGAGCATTGCGGCGAACAGGCACAGGCCTGCAGCGGCGGCGAGCCATGGGAGTCGTTGCCTGGTCATGGGGTCCTCTTTTGCATGGGTGAGTGGGCGGAATGGGGCGCGGAGTTGGGTGTGACGCGCAGGAGGATCTCGTCGGGCTGCAGGGGGCGCTGGACAGAGTCTTCGAGGGCTCCGAGGGCGGACTGGGTTTGGCCGAGGGCGGTGAGCCAGGCGAGGGCGAGGCCGGGCTTCTGCAGCAGGACGGCGTTGAGCGCGAGGGGGCCAGCCTGGCCGGCGGCGACGGTGGATCGTTCTTTGGGGATGACCTGATGGCTGAGCTGCAGGAGCGCTTGTTCGGAGCCGGTGAGCGTTCGCCATGCGGCACGATAGCGAGCGAGAGCTTCCTCGCTTTGAGCGATGGCGCCAGCCTGGGTGGCGAGGAAGGCTGCGGCGGCGGCCTTGCGCTGGGCCTGAGCCTGGGCGATGGGTCCCTGATTGCGATTGAAGATGGGCAGGGTGACGGAGTAGGCGAGGGTGAAGTAGTTGCTGCCTTCCTCGAAGTCGTAGCCGGGGCCGAGCTGGAAGTCGGGATGCTGTTTGGCGATCTGGAGCTGAAGGGCGGACTGGGTGGCGGCGTACTGCGCAAGGGCTTTGCGGACGTCGAGGCGATTGAGCACCGCCTCGCGCTGGATCTGGGTGGGGGAAATGGAGTGCGCGGGCGGTGGATGGCCGAAGGTGGGCCAGACGAGATGGATGCCGGCGAGGGCGGTGTCGGGAACGCCGATGGCGGCGGCGAGTGCGGCGCGGGATTCGGGAATGCGACTGCGGGCGGCTTCAAATGCGATGCGGGACTGGAGGAGGGCGTGCTGGGCGCTGGCTAGCATGGGCCGGGAGATTTCGCCGGCGGCGAGGCGCTGGCGGAGGAGCAGAACACGATGGGCCTGGAGCTGCTCCTGTGCGCGCAGCAGGCGTACTTTGCGGGTGGCCATGAGGTCGCTGACGACGGCCGCGCGGACGCCGCTGCAGACCTGCCAGGTGGTTTGAGCCAGGGAGAGGCGGGCAGCCAGGGTGAGGTCCTGTGCCTGGGCGACCATGATTTTGCGTCTGCCGGCGGTGCGGATGGGGAAGAGGAGATTCAGGGCGAAGAGGTAAGGGCTGGGGATTCCGGGCTGGAGATGGAAGGTTGGGTTGGGTCGTTCATTGGCGGTGACGACGGCGGCTTTGGCGAAGCTGACGCGCGCCCGCGCCTGCGAGAGGGCGGGGTTGTAGTAGAGCGCGGCGAGCATGAGCATGCGGAGATTCCAGGATTGCTGGGGCCAGGTACTGAGCTTTTGGCCGAGCCCGCGCTGAAGGAACGGGCGGAGCGCTGGGTTGGCGA
>DAHVZZ010000396.1:0-3418 GCA_027323785.1 Acidobacterium sp.
TTCCAGCGGATTGTTGATCTCGTGCGCAATCGACGCCGTCAGCCGTCCCAGCGTGATCAGCTTCTGGTTCTCTCGCAGCAGCCCGGCCACCCGCACCAGTTCGCCCTCGGCGCGCGCCTGGGCCGTTGACGCTTCGCGCACCCTCAGCGCCCGATTCAGCACCAGCGGCAGATGCTCGATCTCGTCCACGGAGAGATATTCGGCCGCGCCTTCGCCCACCGTCTTCAGAAACTCACGCTCCGCGCGGTCGTCCCCAATCAAAACCACGGGTATTGCCGGCTGGGCTCCGCGCGCGCGATCCATTATCTCCCGCAAATCCATTCCCGGCAGCGCCTCCGCCCCGGCCACGATCACCGCCGTCTCGCCCCGGCGAAGCTCCTCCAGAAACTCCCGCCGGTTCGACACGATCTCCACCGGCAGCCCAAGTCCTGCGCGCTGCACCGCACCCCGCATCGCACGGTGCGACACCGCCGCGGTCCGCAGCATTAATACACCGGGAATAACTCCCTCCACCATCGGTACACCGTTTGCTTCGAGAGCCGCTGGCCCTGTTTCACTACTTCCGGCGGGAAGCAACGGCACTTCCTGCGTCGCCATACGAGCCTCCTTTTCCTTCCCCTGACTCTCCCCGTGCTACAGCCCTTCAAATCACTTCCGGGTTGGTGAAGTCGTACTTTGGGAGCCCGTTCATCGATCTGGAAATTTCGATGTAGCTTATTTGGTGCATGTTGCTTGCTTTCCGGAAACGATTACCACTGAGTTCTCCCTGAGTACTGTCGGAATCTCCCCACCGCTTTTCTCTTCGGAGATTCCGCCCACCACCTCCTCCAGCCCTTTCCCACCCCTCCCCGCAAAAGTTTGGCAACCTGGAACGAGTATTCTGATCTAAACAAAAGAATTCCGATGGATTTGCAGACTCTCAGGAAGCTGGCTTTCACTTTCGGCCTCGCGCTCGCCGGCACCGCCGCGCTCGCGCAGAGCAATCCCGGCAACTCCGCGCTCAATCCTTATCAGGGCAGCGTCCAGGCCGTGCCGCTCACCTCCCAGCCTCGCCGCCTCTCCCTCGATGAGGCCCTCCGCCTCGGCATGGCCAACAACCTCGCCCTCACCCTCGCTCGCCAGCAACAAAAAACCGCCGCCGCCGAAAAGCTCCAGCTCGTCAACGTCCTCCTGCCCAACATGTCCATCCACGGGGAAACCGGGGTCCATCAATACAACCTGGAGGCCATGGGCTTCCACCCCGCCTCGATCGGCATCTTTTCGTCGCTCCTGCCTCCAGGCGTCAGTCCGTCCCAGATGCACCTCATCACGAAGGTGGATACCACCATCGGCCAGGTCAATTTCTCCCAGGCCCTCTTCAACTGGTCCGGATACGACATCTGGCGCGCCGCCCAGCACGCCACCAAAGCCGCTTTCTACAATAAGCAGGCCTCCGCCGGCCTGGTCGTCCTCAACGTCGGCATCAGCTATCTCGCCGCCGTCGCCGCCCGCTCCCAGGTCAACTACGCAAAGGCGCTGCTCCGCACCGACAAAACCCTCCTCGAACAGGCCCACCAGGAGCATCTCGCCGGCGTTGTTGCCAATCTTGACGAGCTCCGCGCCCGCGTCCAGTATCAGGCCCAGCAACAGGCCGTCATCTCCGCCGAGGATGCCTTCACCAAAGACAAGATCGCCCTCAAGCGCCAGATCGGACTCGCCCCCGGACAGCCCATCGTCCTCACCGATTCCGCCCCCTATGCCCAGCTGCACTCCATGCCCATCGGCCAGGCTCTCACCGAGGCTTACGCCAATCGCCAGGTGCTCCGCATGCTCCGCCAGGAATTGCACGTCGCCGAAGATGAAAAAAGCGCCACCAGACACGAGCGCTTCCCCACCCTCACCTTCCACGGCAACTATGGCATCACCGGCGTCTCCGGCGGCGTCTATCACGGAACCTTCATCGCCATGGGCACCCTCAGCGTCCCCATCTTCAATGAAGGGAAAATCCGCGGCGATCAGGACGTAGCTCAGGCTCAGCTCAGCGAGATTCGCGCCCGCATCCGCAGCGTCACCGTGCAGATCGATCAGCAGGTCCGCGACAGCCTCCTTGACCTGCAGACCGCCGAACAAACCGTCAGCGTTGCCAAAAGCAACGTCGCCCTCGCGCAGACCGCTCTCGACCAGACCCAGCAGCGCTTCAATGCCGGCGTCTCAGGTAATCTTCCCGTTGCCGAAGCGCAGTCCACCCTCGCCGCGGCTCAGACCCAGTACGTCAACAGCGTGTTCCAGCTCAACCGAGCCCGCCTCGAACTGGCCCGCAACATCGGCCTCATCGATCAGCAGTTCGGCAATTTCGAGACCGCCCCCAAGTCGTCTGGCCTGGGCTCCTGATCGCTTCGCCCTCACCAGTCCCCGGTCGGCCAGTTCCGCGGCCTACGGCGCTGTGCTGAAGTCCACCTTCAGCCGCCGTCCCTGCTCGCTGCTTTCCCGCGCCAGTTCGATCAGCCGCGTCGTCCGCCACGCCTCCTCCGGCTTCACCGCCAGCTCCGCCTTCCCCAGCAGCGCATCTCGAACGTTGGCGTAAAAATCCCGATAGTCGCCCCGCGCCGTCGGAATCCGCCGCGCCGCGCCATCGGCAAGCCTCAGCTCGCCCCATGCGCTCTCCGGCTCCTCGCCAAATCCCTCCGCGCCGAACCTCATCCCCGCCTTCAGCTGATCCTCCTGCGGATCCATCCCCCACTTCGTAAAGCTTCCCCTGTTCCCATGCAGCACAAACCGCGGACCCGCCGCGCATGCCATCGTCGTCGACCGCAGCATCGCGATCATCGAATGCGGCCGTTCATACTCCAGGCAGATGTCGAAGGCGTCGTCCACCACCGCACCCGGACGCTCAATGCGCACCTGCGCCGTAATGCGCTCCGGCTCTCCAAAAAGCACCAGCGCCTGATCCACCAGATGCGACCCCAGATCGAAGAGTATGCCCCCTCCCGGCCCGCCGTTCTCCCGCCACCGCTCCAGCCGCGGCTCCGGACGAAACCGGTCGTAGTGCGATTCGTACGAAACCAGCCGCCCCAGTTCCCCGCTCGCCACCACCTGCCGCACCGTTCTGAAGTCCCCGTCGAAGCGCCGGCTCTGGTACGCCGTCAACATCAGCTGCCGCTCCCGCGCCATCCGGATCAGCCGCGCTGCCTCATCCGCTGCCAGCGTGAACGGCTTGTCGATCACCACATTCCGCCCCGCTCGCAGGCACTGCTCCGCCAGCTCGCAATGAGTGTGGCTCGGCGTGGCCAGCACCACCAGACCGATACCCTCTTCCAGCAGCATCTCCTCGATCGACCGCGCCACCCGTACGCCCGGATACGTCTGCGCCGCCTCATTGCCGCTGCGCTGAACGATGCACGCCAGTTCAAGGCCCGGCGTCGCATCGATCACGCCGGTG
>DAHVZZ010000422.1:0-3971 GCA_027323785.1 Acidobacterium sp.
ACCGCGCTCGATACCGGCCTGAAGGTCACCGTGGAGCAGGTGAGCTGCGGCTTCACCAAGGAGAACTTCGCCGCCAAGCCGGACCTCCAGTCCCCCGACGCGCAGAACGGCCTGCCCGCCGAGGAGTACTGCGAGAACTGCGGTAAGGTGATGGTGCTGCGCCGGGGGCCCTTCGGCGCGTACATGGCCTGTCCGGATTACAACGCCGACCCGCCCTGCAAGACCGTTCGCCGCCTCTCCCAGAAACAGCAGCAGAAACCCGCCGTTCCGCTCGAAGAGAAGTGCCCCAAATGCGGCAAGCCGCTCGTTCTGCGCTCCGGCAGCTACGGCGAATTCGTCTCCTGCTCCGGCTATCCAAAGTGCAAGTACATCAAGCAGAACCTCATCGAGGGCCTTAAGTGTCCCAAATGCGGCGAGGGCGACATCGCCGAACGCAAGGCGCGCACCGGCAATGTCTTCTGGGGATGCACACGCTATCCGAAATGCGACTTCACCTCCAACCAGAAGCCGGTGGCCCAGAGCTGCCCGCAATGCGGCTCTCCGTATGTCGTGGAACGCGTCATCGACGGCGGCCTCTATCTGGTCTGCCCCAACAACCGCGAGATGATGCCGAAGCGGCGGCCGCGCAAAGGCCAGAAGGAAGAAGAGCCGCGGAACGCCATCGAATGCGGCTTTGCCGAGCGCATCGGCGACGCTCCCGTCGCTCCGGCGCCCACTGCCGCGAGCCATGGCCCCGTAGTCGAGGAAGAACAGCCGGTAGGCTGACCTGTCTCCGGCCCCAACGAAAAAGGACCCGCCGAGGCGGGTCCTTTTTGCTTCCTGCTGCCGATTACGGCAGGTAGTAACGCATCGATGTCAGGAATTCGTTATCCGGAGCATTGGCGCCACCGCCCGGATTGGTCATGCCGCCTGCACCGGACCAAATGTTGCGGTCGAAGTGGCTGTACTGGAGCCCGTAGCGGAACATGCCTTTCGGCCCCTTGTAGAAGTTGTACCAGTAGCCCGCGGTGGCTTCCTGAACGTCCTTGGTGTTCCCGCCGCAGGGTCCCGTTCCGCCGGGTGCGAATGCGCCGCCCGGAACCGCCTCCGTGTTGCAGCCGGACATGTCGGTTGTGTAGAGACCGTACCCGTAGGTGCCGCCGTCCTGAATGTCACGGCCGACATAGTCGCCGCCGTAGTTCAGATAGATGTACCACTTGGGCGTCGGGAACAGCTCCAGGGTGCTGAGAGCGGAGAATCCATGCAGCGGCTTGATGTTGCCGGCTTTGTCGAAGGTGATATCCGCAATGGTCGAGGAACCATAGCGTCCGATGCCTTCTCCGTAAAGACCCTTCAGGCCGATGCTGACCTTCTTGTGGAAGAGCGGACCGCGGACGCTGGCCCCGATTCCGCC
Source organism: Acidobacterium sp. (assembly GCA_027323785.1). Classification (GTDB taxonomy): domain Bacteria; phylum Acidobacteriota; class Terriglobia; order Terriglobales; family Acidobacteriaceae; genus Palsa-343. The sequence continues at coordinate 1,394 of DAHVZZ010000422.1, forward strand.
CCCGGTAACGGTGTCGTTATAAGCGCCCACGGAGGACTTCGCCGCCGCATTCGGGTAAACGCGGTTGTAGAAGAACCGGCCGATGCCGAACAGTTCCCAGTGCCCCCAGCCCGGCTCCCACGCCAGCTTGGCAATCACATCGGGAGCGCGGTTGTAGGAGTAGTTCGCGGTCGGATTGTAAAGACCGCCGCCGGCACCGGTCTGCCCCAGAGTTTCACTCGGAGGATTGCTGCCGGCGGGCAGCGCCTGAGAATTTTCAATCGAGGCGCCCAGCCAGAGCTTGTTGTTGAAGTCTTTGGCCACGCGGAAACCATACTGCCGCGCCCATACAAAGCCGGCTTCGTACTGCGGGTCGATGACACCGGGCAGAATCTCCGTCCCGTTGTCCAGTCCGTGCGTCGTTTCCGTCGCCAGAGACCACATCTGGCCGCCGCTGACCGTCCAGCCATTGGCAAAAGCGGCGCGCGCCCACAGCTGACGCTGGCGGAGTACATAGCTGTTGGACTGGTTGTTATTGGAGGTGATGCCCGTGCCCAGAAAGTCCATCTCGTAATACGCGGTCATATCCACGCCGCTGAGCTTGCCGTCGGCCTTCAGCGCGAGCCGCGACTGACGCCCCGATCCCTTGAACTCGCTCATGTGCCCCGCGGCGGAATTGGCCAGCGGAATGGCGCTGAAGGGCGTGTTGATTCCGCCACCTGTCGCTGCGCTCCGCCAGACTGTCGCAGCTTCGATAAAGCTCCCGGCCGGCGAGATGGTGATGCCCTTGTAATAGATAGCGCCCGGATGCGTCGATGGATCCTTCTTTGCGGACGATCCGCTTTTTGCCGGATCCTTGTGAATCTTCCCGCTGGCGGTGGTCTGTGCCGAGCCTGTCGCTACGGCCATCCCCAGCGCAATCGATACGAGCACCTGGTACCGGTTGATCATTCAGCCTCTCCAAAATGTAGTAAACGCAATGGTCGAAAGAGCGGGGAAGACAGCGAGACATACCCCGGCACGTGGGTCAGAGATTCCCTCGCGACTGATTACCCTGCGTGGGAATTCCCAGGTCCGATGCTCTCAGGCGTTTGTGAATATATGGAGAATGAGCCGTGAATCTCCTGGTAAATCCCTGACGTCTCTCTTACAGCGCTGTCAGGATACGGCGCAGACTACGGGGTTCCGGCAGCGGCGGACAAACGCTGGTTCTTATCCGCTGCGATCAGATTGGCCATCAGCCGATAGGCTCCGGGAACGGCCTCGGGAAGCTGCCGGTACACGGCGTAGGCCATGTAGATCCACGTACCCTTGCCGTAGCGCGCGTAAATCAGTCCGCCGAGCTGAGGCTTCTGTCCTGGGTCGTGCGTTTCCGTCAGAGCCGTGTATTGCGAAGACCAGGAGCGCAGGAACGAGTGCCCACGCTCTTCCACCCATCCATTGAAGTCGGCAGGCGTGATGCGGTTGGGCCAGCTGAGCAGCGGATCGTTCGGCTTCAGGATTCTGACCGGCTGGCTTTCCACCACCACCGATGCCGAGTTGTACGGCAAATCCAGCGGATAGGGGGCGGGGAATGGCGTTCTCTGGTACTGCACGATCACCGTTCCGCCGTTCTTTACATAGTTCAGCAGCCGCGGTGTCTCCGCCGCCAGATTCGGCCGCGCGGAATAGGTCCGAATGCCCAGGATGACCGCGTCATACTGCGACAGATTGCCATTGGCGACTTCCGCGGGCGTCAGCAAATGCGGGCGAATGCCGATCTGCGCCAGCTCCGATGGCACATTGTCGCCCGTGCCCATGATGTAACCGACCTTCAGCCCCGCCGGCACTTTCACATCCACGCCCCGCAGACGATAGGTCGCCGGCCGATACAGATAATAAGGCCGCAGCCCCGGATAACCCGCGGTGATGAATCCCTGCCTGAACTGCTTTTGCCCCATCTGCGCCACAGCGCGGATTTCATAGCTCTTCGCGGCCAGTGAACTCGGCCGAAGGGTAAATGTCTCCTTCTGCCGGCTCTCGGGCTTCAGATGGAATGCGATCTGCGCCGGACTCGATGTCCAGCCCGCGGGCAGCTCCAGACGCAGCGTTCCGCTTGCATCCTTCCACTGCGGATTCTTCACGGTCACCGGGAAGACCATCGACTTCTTCCCCAGCGGCACAACGCCCGCGCGGCCAGCGAGGTTCACGGAAAGCTGCGGAACTACCGCCAGCGGCTGATAGACGCCGCCCACTCCGTGGACCCAGTGCACCGTCTGCACCACCTGCCCCACGCGAATCGGTACGCCCATGTAGTGAAACTCCGCCCATCCCGCCAGCGGATAAGGGGCAAACGGCCGGTTGCGCCACTTCGGATCGATCAGGTTGTAGTACGGCTGCTCGTCGTTTGGCCGGGTGAAGTATGGCTTCGTCAGCTGCGCGTTGTCCGGCACCACCACATGAAAGATCGCGTCCCCTTCGCGGCTGCCCGTCTTTTCCAGTCCGGGAGAAGCCAGCTCGGTCACCGGCCACCGGTCGCCGTTGGGGTTATTGACCCACGCGCGTGTGAACTCCAGCCCCTCCGGCGACGAACCCCACACCGGCAGCGCGCTCACGTGAA
>DAHVZZ010000423.1:0-3717 GCA_027323785.1 Acidobacterium sp.
GATCTGCTGCTGAAGGGGTACAAGGCTTCGGCGATCCGGATGCTGCTGATAGCGGTTCCGTACCGGCAGCAACTGAACTTTACCTTTGAAGGGCTGACCGCCGAGACGATGGCCGTGGAACGGCTGCGGACCTTTAAGGAGCGCGTGGAGACGACGGCATGGCCGGAGCATGCGGCAAACGCGGCCGGAGAGGTAACCAAGTCGGCGCGCGAGGCGCGGACACGGTTCTTTGCGGCTCTGGCCGACGATTTGAACACGGCCGAGGCGCGGGCCGCCATCTTTGAGATGGTGCGCTTTGCGAATACCCAGGCCGACGCGGGGCGCTTCTATGCGAGCGATCGCGCGGAGGTGCTGGAGACGCTGCGGGAGTTCGACCGGGTTTTTGCCGTGCTGAAAGACCACGACGCGGAATGGACGCAGTTCACGCTCGACTGGGCCGAAGGGGAGGGCCGACTGAACGAGGCGGCTCCCGAGGTGCTGGCGCGACAGGGGCTGACCGACGAGGCGATTCAGAAACTGGTGGACGAGCGCAGCCAGGCCAAGCGAACACGCAATTTTGCCCGGGCGGACCAGATTCGCAATGAGCTGGCGGCGAAGGGCATCGTGATTGAGGACTCAAAAGACGGGGTTCGCTGGAAACGCAAGTAGCGGCGGGGTTTGCCTGCCGAAGACGGGAGAAGGCCCGCTTCCTGAGGGAAGCGGGCCTTTTTGCATTTCCGAAGGGAGCGAGTCTTAAGATTGTCACGACGATTCGATAGAGAACTTCATTTTCTTAATGCTTATATTGACTTTCTTCAGTTTTAGGCGCATTGTGGTTCCTGTTGAGTGAGGACAGCGATGGCTGAGAAGAACAAGACGGCTTCCGAGTGGCAGGAACTGACCCGACTCACGCAGGGGCAGGCGATTGTGGTGGAGCGGGTGCGGCTGGCGGATCGCGATGTGGCGATTGAGGGGGCATTTGAGCTGCCGCAACTGGCGCGGCTGAACGCCGAGGATCAGATATTTGTGGTGGCATTCCTGCGGAGCCACGGATCGATCAAGGAAATGGAGCAGATTTTCGGGGTGAGTTACCCGACGATCAAAGCGCGGCTGAACCGGATCGCAGGGAGCCTGGAGTTTGTGGAGACGAATCCGGCGCCGCCTCGCGGAGAGGTTCTGGAGCGGCTGAAACAGGGCGAAATTACGGCGGCGGAGGCGATTCGGGAACTGGAGGCGCTGCGATGATTCCCAATGTAGCGCTGATTCAGGTCCAGAATCCGCACTGGCGCGGAATTCGGCTGTGGGTGCCTCTGTTTCTGCTGTGGATTCCGCTGCTGCTGCTGTCGCCGCTGATCCTGCTGGTGGTTCTCGGGCTGTGCCTGGCGGGGCGGATCGGACCGTGGCGCGCGGTGCGGGTGCTGTGGGGCGTGGTGTGCGCGCTGCCGGGAACCGACGTGCAGGTGGATTCAGGCGGCAACCATGTGGTGGTTCGGATTCGGTAGGACAGAGATGGACAGAGATCGACGCAACATTTTGCATCTGGTGGCCTGCGGACGCGTGACGGCTGCGGAAGCCGAGCGGTTGCTGACGGTGTGGAACGAGCAGCGCGAGTTGGCGTGGGTGGCGGCACTGTGCGTGGGCATGGCGCTGCTGGGCGAGCTGGGGCGGTGGATTCCGCCGGCGGCGCACTGGCTGGGCGCTCAGGCGCTTGCGCACCGGACGCTTTGGACGATTCAGCACTGGACAGGAGGAAAAGGATGATGAGCGAAGAACGGAAGCAGATTCTGGAGATGCTGGCTGCGGGGAAGATTACCGCGGACGAGGCGGAGCAGCTGATTGCCGCTCTCGAAGCAGGCGCGAGCCAGCCGCCAGCCCAAAGCGGGGGCGGCGCAGGCAAAGAGGAAAAGAAGGCGCGGGCAAAGTATTTGCGAGTGCTGGTGGAGGCCGACGAGTCCATGACGGGGCTAAAGGGCGGAATGACAACGGTGAACGTACGGGTTCCAATGCAGCTGCTTCGAGCCGGAGTCCGGCTGGCGAGCCTGGTGCCGGCGCAGGCTCACGAGCAGCTGGACGAGGCGCTGAACCGGCATGGAGTTCCGCTGACGCTGTCGCAGATCAGGCCGGAAAACCTGGAAGAGCTGATCGACCACCTCGAAGATCTGACCGTGGATGTGGATGGCAAGGACGGGAACACCACCAAGGTGCGCGTGTTCTGCGAATAGCCCGGTAGCCTCAGCCGGCGGCTGCCGATGAGCTGCTGCTCTGGGTGGTGGCGCGGATGGCGTAGTGAAATCCGGAAAGAACGGTGAGGACAACCGTGGCGGCAAGACTGCCGTTGCGAATGAAGACCACCCAGGCGGGGTGCCAGAAGCGGGCCAGCAGGACGGCGGAAACCGCGAGGATCTGCGCGACGGTGTTGGCCTTACCAAAGATGCTGGGGCCGAAGTTGCGAATGGAGGTGGTGGCGTAGAGGACGGCCGCAACCATCAGTATGCCGAGGTCGCGGGCAAAGACCAGGACCGTGACCAGCAGCGAGATAAGGCCCTCGTGGTGGAGAACGAGAAACAGGGTGCTGAGAAGGAGCTTGTCCACGACGGGGTCGAGATATTGACCGAGCATGGTGCGCTGATGGAGCATACGGGCCAGCAGTCCGTCGAGCGCATCGGTGACGCCGGCCGTGACAAAGAGACTGAACGCCAGCTCGTTGCGGTGGTCCAGCACGGCCAGCACCAGGAAAGGAGCCAGGCAGAGCCGCAGGAGACTCAGCAGGTTGGGGCCGGCACGCATCTGGCCAATGCCGATGCGATTGGCCGCCCGATCAGCCAAAGTTGGCGTAGATGGGTTCACGGAACTCTCATGGTAATGTATGCGGGCACGCCGTGGGGAGAGCTGCGGAAAAACAGTGCCCCGCTCGTGGGCCGGAGGAGTAGGATGACCAGCGAAAAATGCGCTTTCCCTGTTATGATAAAGGAGTTGTTGCTCCCGCATGTAGGCGCGTAGCTCAGTTGGTTAGAGCGCTACCTTGACACGGTAGAGGTCAGGAGTTCGAGTCTCCTCGTGCCTACCATTCCCAAACAAAGCAAAGCAATTGTGGACGTGACCTCTGCCGTCGCACCCCCTTCTGGCGTGCTGAAGGGCGCTCAAGAATCGAGTCGCTGAACAGACCGCGAACCGCCGCGGCGTTTGGCAGCGGCCTGCTGGAACAGAGCGTCTGCCGAGCGCGAATATGCCCAGGCCGGGAATTGGCCAGCGAGAACACCGACGCAGCGCGCTCCCGAGAAGTTTCCGGACCTGGCGCAGAAGAACTCCGTATGGCCAGCCCTCACCGGCTCTGAGAGGAGGCGACTTCCTCGATCTCCGCAACGACATCGTTCGCAACATTTGTCGCGGCGTCGGCATCTGCGCGTCGCCTTCGCATCCTTATGCAAACCGCATAGGTGATGGCACCAGCTACGACGGGGACCACGAAGAAGAGAATGCGCAGAAGCGTTCTGATTTCGGCAACGGAGCCGCTGGTGGCCACGGCGATCACATCGTCGCCGCCGGCAAAGAAGAGGACCGCGAGCATTCCGAGGACCGCGCATCCCAGAGCAGTGTAGAAGGGCTGCTGATACGGAAGGCGCAGGACGTTATGCCGGCGAAAGTCGCCGGAGAGGAGCTTCTCCATGAAGGGCCATGCATAAAGGCCGATGAAGAGGGAGGCGGGAAAGAACAGACCTGGCCAGAAAACCTCTGGAA
>DAHVZZ010000427.1:0-1735 GCA_027323785.1 Acidobacterium sp.
CCGCAGTCCGCGGATGCCGATGCGCAGCCGATACAAGGCTCCTCCGATCAGCCGCTGGGTGGGATCATAGCCCTCCGGCGCCAGCATCAGCGCATTGCTGCGCGCCGCGGAGGTGACGTAGATCTCATCGAGATCCGGTCCGCCGAAGCACAGCGAAGAGGTTTGAGCCGCCGGCAGTTCGATGCGCCGTTCGCGCTTGCCGTCGGGATCGTGGCGGGTGAGGCATCCGCCGAACCAGTGCGCGCACCAGACGAAGCCTTCCTCATCCACCGCCAACCCGTCCGGCACTCCCTCTGATCGATCGATGCGCGTGAGCACGCGGCGCCGGCTGAGCATGCCGTCGCCGCGGCGCCAGTCATAGGCGTAGATGCAACGCGCCACAGTGTCGGCAAAGTAAAGCGTGCTTTCGTCAGGAGAAAACGCCAACCCGTTGGAGAAGCAGATTCCCTCGTCGGCGATATGAACCGAACCGTCCGTATCGATGCGAAAGAGAAAACTCGGCGCGGAGCGTCCCTGTTCGTCCAGATGCCAGGAGCCGGAGTAGACACGTCCCACGGAGTCAGCGGCGCAGTCATTCATCACGCACTCCTGGCCTTCGGCCTGCGCGGAGAGCAGAAGAGGGTTTCCCCCCGGCGCCCATAGCCAGATGCCATGGTTGTTGGTCACCAGAAATCCGCCCTCTTCCTGCGGGCAGAAGCCTGCCACCTCGAAGCCATCGCTCAAGACATCTCGGCGTTGCTGCCGCCAGTCATAGCGGAAGAAGCGATGGCCGGTGATGTCGGTCCAGTAGAGGGCCTGGCCGCGGTCCTCCCAGAACGGTCCTTCCCCGCAGAGGTTGCCGTCGTCGGTGATGATCTCCAGATGAGTTTGCATGGCGTAAGGTGTCATTCGCCCTGTGCGGAACGACGTCCTGATTCTATGCTCGCCGCAGCGGAGCCATCAAGGTAACGCGGCCGCGCCAGTGTCGCTGCGGTGGTTATCCTTCGAGTTGTGTCTTCGCGCCGGCTTAGGCGTGGAGGCGATCCGGTGTTGATCTGCTTCAGCGATGGATCTCGCTGCGAATGGCGGCGATCACCAGCGAGGGCTGATCGAACTGGATGTAATGGCCGCTTTGCGTGGCCAGAATCTGTCTGGAGTTGGTGGAAAGCGAAAGATACTGGCGCTGCACTGCAGCCCAGTGGCTCTCATCGGCAAGGTGCCTTGCGTGGATGTCCGGCGGCGTGTTTGCCGTATCGTAGGCATGATTTTGCGCGGTGAGCACCCGGATGGGCCGATGGCCGAAGGAGCGCCGGTGAGCTTTGAGGAATTGCTCGTCGACCGGCATCTCCTGCATCTCAGAGATCACGGCGTTGTACAGCGCGACGCGGGAGTTGGCGATGCGCAGCACGGCCGCATTCAATTCCGGCGACCATTCAGGCATGGGCAGGCCGCGGAAGAACTGGTGCGAGCAGGGGATTGGTGGAGCGGAATCTGCGGAAGGGCCATGCGCCGGCAACGTGGGTAGCGGCTGATGGTTCGCAATGGCGTCCCGGCAAGCCGCCAGGCCGGCCAGCATCGCGCGAGTCTCCGCCTGGTCGGCCGCGCTCGAGCCCTGGCCGGCGAGGTCGCCGGATTCCCCGTCGACCAACACGAGGCCGTACACCTCGGGCATGTACAGGTCCGCGAAGGTTCGGGTGGTGTAGCTGCCAAAGGAGTGTCCGACCAGCAGGTACGGACCGGGAATATGCCCCCGGTG
>DAHVZZ010000439.1:0-2929 GCA_027323785.1 Acidobacterium sp.
CCCGCGCCCTCCACCGCACCCGCGAGCAGGAACTCGTCCACAGCTAACCACTAACCGTCTCGCGCTAACCGCCTTACCGCTATCTGCCGCCTGCTAACTGCTGCCTGCTGCCGTCTCCTCACTCCATCCGCAGCGCCACCATCGGCTCCACCTGCATCGCGCGCCGCGCCGGAACCAGCGCCGCCAGCACTCCTATCGCCGCCAGAGCCGCCACCAGCACCGCCACCGCCCACGCATCCTGCTCCAGGCAAACCGTCAGCACCGACCGCAGCACCTGGTGCAGCGCCACCACCCCCACCACGCCCGCACCCAGCCCAATGCCCAGCAGCACGCCGGCCCGCGTCAGCACGAACCGCGCCACTTCGCCGCGCGTAGCGCCCAGCGCCATCCGCACGCCGATGTCCCGCGTCCGGCTCGCCACCTCCTGGCTCAGCAGCCCGTAGATCCCGATCGCCGTCAGCACCACCGCAATCGCCGCGAACAGCCCGAACAGCCAGCTCAGCATCCGGCTCGTCACCAGCGCATCGGAAACCACCTGGTCCATCGTCTCCGGCGTCCGGAACGCCACATTGGGAGCCACATCGTACAGCGCCTTCCGCAGCTGCGGCACAATGCTCGTCGGCGGCACGCCCGTCCGCACAAACAGATAAAACCACGGCACAAATGCTCTCCATCCAACCGGCATCTGCGTCAGCGGAAAATCCGCCTCCGCCAGCGGCTGCCGCACGATGTCCTGCCGCCCGCTCGCCGCCACTCCCACAATCCGCGTCGGCGGCGAACCCGAGCCATTATCGAACGCCTGTGCCAGCGGATCCTCGCCTTTCGTCAGAAATTCCTTCACCCACGCCTCGTTCACCACCGCCACCGGCTGCGACTTCCCCGTATCCTGCGCACCGATGTCCCGTCCCTTCAGAATCGGCAGACCCATCGCCGCAAAATATCCCGGCGTCACAAACCGAATCTCCGTCAGTCGACCACCGTGATCCGCCGTATCTGGCGCATGACCCACCAGCGCCAGGTCACCGTTCGCTCCGTACTGCAGAATCGGCAGCATGTCGTTGCTCCCCACCGCCGTCACTCCCGGAATCGCCGCCACCCGCGCCTCCAGCGGCTGCACCAGCTCCTTCACAAAATCCAGGCCCTTGTAATCGCCCGCCGGAACATCCACCTCCAGCGTCAGCAGGTGCCGCGGATTGAACCCCAGATTCGTCTCCATCATCGACTTCAGCGCCAGCAGCAGCAGCCCCGAACACACCAGCAGCACCAGAGACAGCGCCACCTGCACCACCACAAATCCAGACCGCAGCCGATGCTGCCCCCGCGATGCCCCCGCTCGCCCGTCCGACTTCAGCGCGTGGCTCGACTGCACCCGCGCCGTCCGCCACGCCGGCAGTAGCCCCGCGCCCACGCTCGATGCCAGCGCCACCGCGATCGTCGCCGCCATCGCCGTCGCGTTCAGATGCACTTCGCCGCCCCGTGCAAATGCCTTCTCCAGAAACTGCCGCATCGCCACCAGCAGCAGATACCCCAGCCCCAGTCCGCCCACGCCGCCAGCCAGCCCCAGCAGCACGCTCTGCGTCAGCATCTGCCCCACCAGCCGCTTCCGCGCCGCGCCCAGCGCCGACCGCACCGCCATCTCCCGCTCCCGCACCAGCCCCCGCGCCAGCAGCAGTCCCGCCACGTTCGTGCACGCAATCAGCAGCACCGAAAAAACCGCCGCCAGCAGCACCCACAGCTCCGTCCGGTCGTCCGTCCCCTGCTGCGTCATATGCAGTGCCTCCGCTAGCGGAATCGCCGTCGCCGTTTTCCCCTTGTCCTCGTCCGGAAACTGCTTCCCAATCTCCGCCAGCACATGATTCATGTCCGCCGTCGCCGCCGCCACTGTCACGCCCGGCTTCAGCAGCCCGTACACCGGCAGCCAGTGGCTCCCCCGGTCCTTCACCTCGCTCGCCGAAAGCTGCAGCGGCGTATAAATCACGTTCGGCGTGTCGAAGTTCACCCGGAACCCAGCCGGCATCACCCCAATCACCGTAAACGGCGACCCGTTCAGGTCCACCGCCTGCCCCACCACGTCCTTCTTCCCGCCGAAGTACTGCTGCCACACCCCGTAGCTCAGCACCGCCACATGATTCTTCCCGATCTGGTCCTCGCCCGGCCGGTACGTCCGCCCCAGAATCGGGTGGACGCCGTACAAATCGAAGAAATTGTCCGTCCCCTGCACCGCGTGCAGATACACCGCCTGCCCGCCGTGCCGCAGCGTCACCCCTCCGCCATACCCGATACCCACCACCTGGCTGTAGTCCTTCGCCATCCGCCGCATGTCCTGATACTCCGGCCACGACGCCGGCTGCGAGTAGTGCGCCGTCGCCGTCATATCCACCCGCACAATCCGCTTCGCGTTCGGATACGGCAGCGGCTGCAGCACCACCGCATCGATCACGCTGAACATCGCCGCCGCCGCCCCAATCCCCAGCGCCAGCGTCGCAATCGCAATCGCCGTAAATCCCGGACTCCGCCGCAGCTGCCGCAGCGCATACCGCGCATCCCGTCCCAGATTCTCCACCCACGCCACGCTGTTCATCTCCCAGATCTCCTCGCGAATCGTCCTTGGATTCCCCAGCCGCACATACGCCTGCCGCCGCGCCTCTTCCGCCGACATCCCGCGCTCGCGGTTCTCGTCCATCTCGTGCGCCAGATGCGCTTCCAGCTCCCGCGCCCGTTCCTCGTCCCACGCCTTCCGGCGAAAGTAGCGGCTCATTCCCATCGCTTCCTCACTCCATCCGCAGCGCCTGCATCGGCTCCACCCGCATCGCCCGCCGCGCCGGAATGTAGCAGGCCGCCATCGCAAGCGCCGCCAGAATCGCCGGCACTCCCAAAAACGTAACCGGATCGGTTGCGCTTACCGAAATGATGCTGCGCATCACGTGCG
>DAHVZZ010000447.1:0-5387 GCA_027323785.1 Acidobacterium sp.
ATGCAAGCCGTAATCGCCGTTCCCCACGTATAGTGCAGCAGTCGCAGCAGCGGAATCACGCATAGCCACCGCAATGCCGTCGCCGCCTCGGCAAACGAGGGGCCCAGCACCAGCGGCAGCAACCCTGCCAGCGCAAACAGCACCGCGCAGATCAACCCCGTCCCAGGCAGTGCTCTTCGCAGCAGCCGCCCCATCAGCGCCCGCGTCGCATCCACACCCTCCGTGCGAAAATACCGCGGCGTCGCCGCTGCAAACAGGCTGTAGACCGGCATCGTCGCCACATCCACCACCCGATACGCCGCCCCATAGATGCCCGCCGCTTCCATCAGCCCCGCGCCCGCCAGCAGCGCTTTGTCCATGTCGTTGTAAGCCGAAATGGAAGAATTCGAGAAGGCAAAACTCAATCCATCCCCCAGTTCCCGCCAGCGCACCCGTCGCCACTCCGGCAATCCCAGCCGCGTCGTCACCGAAACCACTGCCACTACCGCCGCCACCGCCGTCGCCATCCAGTACATCCCCACCCAGGCCGCCGCTGTTGCCGCCACGCCGCCCGTGTGCACCCGGTAGAAAAACACCGCCGCCACCGCTGCTCTCAGCCCGCTCATGGTTACCGGCAATGCCGCCGCCCACTTCATCTGCCGCGTCGCCTGAAAAGCCCGAATTGCTGCCTGCAGCAGACGCCCAAAGAACCCGTCTGAAATCACCACATACGGCAGCAGTGACCACAAGCTCCGCCCCAGCCATGCATGTCCCGCCGTCTCCGCCAGCAGCAACAGCCCCACCGCTCCGGCCAATGTCACCTGCACCGCCCGGCCCCAGCTCACGCCGAAACTCCCGCGATCCCGGCTCACGTCGCGCAGCAGCGTCATCTCCATCCCCAGACCGCTGAACTGGCTGGCAATCCCCACCATCGCCACAACGCCGATAAACGCACCATACTGCGCGCTGCCCAGCGACCGCCCGATCAGCACAAAGTACACCGCCTGCAGCAGCGCCGATCCGCCCTGCCCGGCCATCATCCACAGTGAATCCCGCTTCAGCGAATCACCCATGGCATTCGCCCGCAGTTCCTCTCACAGCGTCGTAGATCGCCTCCAGTCGCACCGTCTGCCGCCCAATATCAAACCGCTCCTCGACGCGCCTCCGGCCGCTTGCGCCCAATCTCCGCGCCTGCTCCCCATTCCGCAGCAGGCCAACCAGCGTCTCCGCAAGACCCTCCACATCGCCCTGAGCGATCAAAAATCCCGTCTCACACGCCGCTACCGCTTCCTCAGCGCCTGTCCCATCACTCGCCACCACCGGAAGCCCGCGCTCCATCGCCTCCAGCACTACCGTCGGCAATCCCTCCGTGTCGCCATTCGCCGCCCGCACGCTCGGCGCCGCCAGCACCGCCGCCCGATCCATCCACTCGCGGACTTCCGCCTGCGTCCGAGCCCCCACAAATTCGCACTGCCGCAGATTCGCCCTCGCCCAACCCTCCAACTCTGCACGCAGTGGCCCATCGCCAATCACCACCAGCCACGCACTCGGAACCTCCTGCTCCACCGCCTTCCACGCCTCCAGCAGCACTCGGCATCCCTTTTTCTCCACCAGCCTGCCCACAAACAACACCACCGGCTCCCTCGGACGATCACTCCGCACCTTCTCCCGCACCGGAATCCCCGTAACGTGCACCCACAACTTGTCCTCAGGAAATCCGCGCTCCACCGCCACCCGCCGCAAATGCTCTGAAACGCACAGAAACCCCGCCGCCTCCCGCCACAGCGCAACCCTGCGTCGCAAAAACATCCGCCCTATCGCCGACGTTTCATGCGCCTCGTCGCTCAGCCCCGCGTCGTACCCATGCAACGTCACCACAAACGGTACGCCCAGCCCCCGCAGCACCGGCAAAAACGCGCACGCATCCGTCGCAAAATGTACATGCGCCACATCCGGCTTCCATGCCGCCAATTTCTGCGCGAATCCCCTCGCAATTCCAGCCCGCGCATATGCCAACCGGGCCGCATTTCCCCCCCAGCCGCCATCCCCGTCCAGAACCGCGACAACCCCACGCTGTATCACGGTCACGTCCAGCCCGCCCGGCAGACGCTTCAGCCCGGCAAATCCCGCATCATAGCGGCCGAGCGCCGCCGCCTGAGCCACAACGAACGTCTCCGATGCCGGCAACAGCTCAGCCCGCAGCAGCAGCACTCTCGGCATAATCCAACGCCGCCTCCCGCGATTTTCTGTCCGCCTCCAGGCGCAGCTGCACCCACGCGCCTTCCAGCCAAACCGCGGCCATCACAAACATCATCCAGAACAGCCCGTTTGGAACCAGCACCGTATTCTCATCCAGTCCATACAGCCCCACAATCACCAGCACGCACACCGGCCAAAGTAAATCCTCCATCTGCCCGCGGCCCACACGCCGCAGGACTCGCAACCACGCCCGTCCGTATGCCGCCACGAACAACGCCAACCCCACAATTCCCGTCTGCAGCCACAAGTCCAGATATCCGTTGTGTGCGTGAAACACCAGAAAATGCACCGCCGCTGAAACCTGCAACGACGGCCCTGTCCATCCCCGCCAGAAAGCCTCGTAGCCCCAGCCCAGCCACGGCCTCTGCATCACAAACGGCCACACCGCATGCCATATGTCTACCCGCCCGGACAGCGTCGTACTCCGTCCCATCATTTCCATCAGCGCATCGCGAAACACAAACACCAGCACACTAACCGTCGACCAAATCAGCGCCATCACTCCCAGCAGCGCCCCGCGAATTCTTCTCTCAGACGCGCGCAGCAGGAAAAACATCCCCGCTCCCACCAGCAGCACCGCCTCCAGCGCCCATGCACTGCGCGACCCGCTCTTCACCAGCACCAGCACAAACAGCGCCCCGCTCGCCAGTTGCGCCCATCCCCATCGCCGCCCCGCGAGCAACACTGCCGTCGCCAGCACCATGATGCGTCCGCAGGCATTCTTCTGCGTGAATACGCCCTTCCAGTCCGCAAGATGCCCCGCCGAGAGGTCCAGTCCATACGCGGGCAGCCAATACGCAACCATCACGGTGCCAATTGCCAGCAGCACCATTGCCCACCAGAAAATTCGAAGCTGCCGCGCCATCGAGAACCGTAGCGTCAAATAAATCCCGAACATCCCCGCCAGCACAAACTCCGGAGCGCGCCGGGCCGTCAGCAGCGGGTCCGCCGACCATAGCGTCGAACACAGTACCCAACCTGCCAGCAGCAGCACAAGCGTCACCGCCGGCAACCCGCGCTGCACCAGCTTCCACCGCCGTACGCACAAAGCCGCAATTGCACCGTAGATCAGCGCCTGCGACGCAATCCCGCCAACCTTCATCAGCGTGGTTGGCGGAGCCAGATTCGTGTCCAGCGCCACATTTGGAGCAATCCCCACAATCGCCCCCTGCACCGCGAAAAACATGATGATCAGCACGCTGATCATCTCCTCCGGCCGAAACCGGATCCCGCCTCCCGCGCCTTTATGGATGCGCATAAATCAGCGCCGCGCTCGCGGAAGCGATGATCCCTGCGCCGCTCAGCATCAGGTTCCTCCGCGCGCTGAACGGCACGTAGAGAATATCGTCCGCCTTCAGTTCCAGGTCCGGTATCTTCCCCCGTTCCATCGCACGCAAATGGATTGGCTCTTCCGCATATCCGGCCTTTCCCTTTCGCAGCAACCGTGCGCGCTTCTGTGCCGCTGTCTTGTTTGCCCCCGCCGCCAATGCCACCGCCTGCAGCACCATCAAATGCGAGTTGTCCTGCATCACATACCCGCCCGGCCGTCCCACATCGCCCAGTACATACACAATCCCCGCCTTCGGTACCAAAATGCGGTCGCCCGGATACACACTCACATCCGCCCGCAAATCCGCCTGCGCATTATTCGGCAGGAACACCTGGATCTGCTCGCCCCACACGCCTCCACGCTCGATCGTGATATGCCGGTCCGCATCCGGCGTCAGCCCTCCGGCCATCGCCAGCACGTCCAGCAGACTCCGCGGAGTCGTGATCGTAATCGTTCCCGGATGCTGTACCTGTCCCAGAATTGCAATCGTCTGGGTTGCAAATTGTAAAATTGTAACCGTCACCTGCGGATTTTTCAGGTATTGTTCCGACACATAGGCCCTCTCAATCACCCCGTCGGCCCTCGGCGTCGAATCCCCGCCCACTTTGATCCGCCCAATCAGCGGCAGCACAACCTCGCCGGAATCCAGCACCCGCACCTGCTGCGTCAACTCCGGCTCACGCAATACAGACACCTGCAGCAGATCGCCAGGCCCAATCACCAGGCTCTCCGGAGGAGAAACCGCAATCTTCGCCCCCTGCGCCACAGGCAGGCTCATGGCAACCAGGGCAATGAAAACTCCCGGCCCCCTAAGACACCTTCGCATACGCCGGCCCTCCCTTCCGCCCTGCCGCACCGTTCAGCACCACCCCGATCTCGGCGTCCTCTGGCATCTGCCGCTTCAGCAAATCCAATGCCTGCAGCGCATCCCCGCGCAGCGTCCGCCGTTCGCGCAGCACCAGCAGCGCCGCATCGGCCTGTTGCGCCAGCACTGCCGCATCCGCAACCGGCAAATACGCCGGCCCATCCATCACGATGTAGTCATACTCTCGCCGCCACGTCTCGATCAGCTCCCGCATGCGCGCCGCGCCCAGCAGCTCTGCCGGAAACTCCGGCACAGATCCTCTTGCCAACACAGCCAGGTTCGGCAACGCCGCATCGCGCCGCATTCCATTACCTGCGCCTGCCCCCTGCTCGCCGTTCAACTCGCCGCTCAACCCATGCGTGCCCGGCTCCATCTCCCCGGCAGAATCCGCACTCCGAAAATCTGCTTCTACCAGCAGAACCCGCGACTTCTGCCACGCAAATGCGTTGGCCAGGTGCGCCGCCACCGTCGATTTGCCTTCGCCGCCCATGGGGCTCGTCACCAGAATTACCTGTGCCGGCCGCGCGCCGCCCCGCACCTGCATCGCCGTGCGCAACATTCGGAACGGCTCATTCAGCCGCGCCCTCACCTCTGTCGGCATCAGCGCAGCTACATTGCCTCCGTGCCACATCTGCATCAACCTGCGCGCAGAAAGCTTCTCCTTCGCACCCACCTCCGGAATCGCCGCAAGCACACGCTCTCCCAACCACTCTTCGGTCTCCGCCTTCCCATGCAACCGCTCATCCGTCATTTCCCGGAATAACGCCACACCAAACCCCAGCACCAGTCCGCCCGCCATGCCAATCGCTTCGTCCTTTGGCAGATTCGGGCTCTTCGGATGATCCACGGGAGGCACTCGCGCCGGATTCACCACCTGCAGGTTCGTCGACTCCAGCCCCGCCAGCACGCCCGCCTCTTTCAACTTGCCCAGCAGGTGTTCATAGAGATTGCGGC
>DAHVZZ010000454.1:0-2815 GCA_027323785.1 Acidobacterium sp.
TGGCTGTGAGCGGTTCCTTCAGGACGGCCTGACCGTACTCCATATAGCCGACCGTCATTTTGACGTTGGGCGGGAGGCTGTTGACGAAGTGCCTGATGTCTCCCATTTCGCGAGCCAGGCTGGTACGCGCGCCGTTATCGATGAGCAGAACCAGTTCGATTCCGTCCTGGGGGCTCTGCAGCGGCTTCCAGTTCGGCGTGCTGACGGGCTTGCCGTCCACTCTGACGTGCACGGTGCTGGCGCTGACGGTGACGGCGTGCTGGCTGGACTTCTTTGGGAGCATCGTAACTGTGGCTGTACCGTGCCCCTCGCCTTCGCGCTGGGCCAGGGCTGCCGGTGCGGCGGCTAAAAGTCCCGCCACCAGGAGAGTGATTCCCTTGAACTTTTTGTTCATAAAGTCCTTTCGCGGTGTTCGGATGTGTGTCAGAAGGCAGGCCGCACATCCGTCGGGCAGAACCCCACGGCACCACGTCGCGGAATTCCGCGTCTGGCAATATTAGATGGCCCGGGGCGGGAAATGTTGCGGCTGACGGGGGATACGGCTCTACTTTGTGCGATGGAAGCCGATGCAGTCTCGGCCGCCGCACATCCGGTAATCTCCGGCATTGTTTTCCGCGAGGATCTGGAGAGGCATGGGCCGGCTCATTTTTTCGTCCTGCGGGGACGGAACCTGGAAGAGTTCATGGTTGCCGATATCCAGGACCATGAAACTTCCTTTCACGAAGCCAAAACCGTAGGCTCCGGGCGACAGGCGATGGCCGCCGAATTCGAGCGCATCGTCGGTCAGCAGGTATCCCTGGTACTTTTTCTGCAGCGATGAGGAGTAGCCGGAAGTATTGACCAGGACGGCGAGCATGTGAGTGCCATCGGCAAAGCGGACGCCGCCGGAATTCCGCATCTGGGTGGTTGCGGACTGGCTGTCGAAGTACACCTGATGGGGCAGGAGCGTGGCTGCCTGTGCAGCATGGAGAACCGTTGCCTTTTGCCCGGCGGCGAACATAGGCAGTGCGAGAAGGATGAATGCGGCGGGAGCCAGTCTGGCGAAAGGACGGTACAGGGAGTTCATACGGGTCACCTCGAAAGGACGCACGCGAGTATACCGCCAAAGCCGGATGGCTGGCTGCACAGGGCATGCTGGCGGGAACGATTTGCCGAGGCGACGTCGCCTGGTTCCCGGAAAGGTGCCGGAAACGGTAGTATCAATCTGATGCAAAAAGGACAGAAGCTTCCCGAAAGTCGCATGCGTGGGCTGCGGGAGGCGATGGCGGCTCAGGAAATAGAAAGCTTGCTGGTGACGCACCTGCCGGACGTGCGCTGGCTTTGCGGCTTCACCGGATCGAACGCGGCCCTGGCGGTGACGGCGAAGCGGGCCGTTCTTTTCACCGATGGCCGATATACGACGCAGGCGCGTGAGCAGACCCGCGGAGCGCGCGTGGTCATCGCGAAGCAATCGGCACTGAGAGAGGCCTGTGCACTGTTGGGAGAGGTGGCGGAACACGCTGCGTTCGATCCCGAGCACACGACGGTTTCGGGTCTTGAGACGATGCGCTCGGCTGTGAGCGGAAAGAAGCGTCGCGGATTTTTCGTTCCGCTGCCAGGCCCGCTGGTTTCGCGGCTGCGCATGGTGAAGGACGCGACCGAGCTGGCGTACATACAGAAGGCTGCGAAGCTGGGATGCACGCTTTTCGAGGAGCTGCTGCCGCGCATCGAATCCGGCATGACGGAGATCGCTTTGGCGGCGCAGCTGGAGTTTCTGGCGCGCGGCATGGGTGCGGAGGGCATGTCGTTCGACACGATCGTGGCATCGGGCGAGCGCTCGGCTCTTCCGCACGGACAGGCCAGTCTGGCCAGGCTGCCGCGCAAGGGCTTCGTGACTCTGGACTTCGGTGTTATTCTCAATGGTTATTGCTCGGACATGACCCGCACGGTGCACCTGGGCGGGGCGCGTCCGGAAGAACGAGCGGCGTACGACGCGGTGCTGCAGGCGCAGGAGTCGGCGCTGGCCGCGGTCAGGCCGGGAGTGAGCTGTGGCGAAGTGGATGAGGCAGCGCGCAGTCTGCTGCGCAAAGCCGGGTTGGCGAAGTATTTCACCCACTCCACCGGACACGGGGTGGGCCTGGAGATTCACGAACAGCCGCGGATCGCCGCGGCGCAGGAGTTCCGGCTTGAGCCGGGTATGGTGATCACGATCGAGCCTGGCATCTATTTGCCTGGTAAGTTCGGGATTCGAATCGAGGATATGGCAGTTGTCACCCCAGGCGGCCACCGCGTGCTCACCCCAGCGCCCAAGAGCTGGATTGAGCTTTAAATAAGACGGTGAACGCGAGAGAACAAAAACATGAATGCGGATGACATGAAAGAACTGAAGGAACTCATCGAGTTTCTGAAGAACAATAAGATTGGCGAATTCGACCTGGAGCGAGGCGACCTGAAGGTACGCATCAAGTTTGCCCAGGAAGGGGGAGCGGATCTGGCGGCTGTTGCGCGGCTGCTCTCGGCGCAGAGTGCGGCACAGCCCGTGCATGCAGCTCCCACGGCCACACATGCTGTCGCGTCCGCGAGCCATGCGGCTGCTCCGGCACCGGAACCCGCGGCGCCGGCCGAGGATGCTTCTCTCCACATCGTGAAGTCGCCTATTGTGGGCACCTTCTACGAATCGCCTTCGCCTGGTACGCCGGCTTTCATTAAGATTGGCGACACGGTTGAGTCGGGTCAGGTGCTTTGCATCGTAGAAGCGATGAAGCTAATGAATGAAATCGAGAGCGACGCCGCAGGCGAGATCGTAAAGCGTTTTGTGCAGAACGGTCAGCCGGTT
>DAHVZZ010000471.1:0-6516 GCA_027323785.1 Acidobacterium sp.
AGCTGATCGCGCTGTGCGCGCCGCGGCTGGTGTTTATCAGCTACGGGATACCGGCGAAGGGCGATGCGCGCTGGCTGGATCAGCGGGGGAGCTGGATGGCGACGGTGGCGGCGAGTCCGGTGTGGAAGCTGCTGGGCGCCCCGGGGCTCAGCACGAATGCGACGAATTACCGGACGGCTCCGATGCCTCCGGTGAACGACGGACTGCTGGGCGGCAAGCTGGCGTGGCGGCAGGACGACGGCGGGCATACGGATGCGCCGAACATGATTTACTTCATCCACGGGGCGGATAAGTTTCTGGGATATCCGTTGAAGTGGTAAGAGGCGTTTGAATCGGAAGCAGGGCGGTCCATCGGGGACGGAAGCGGAATCTTCTCAGGGGTGAGAGAATCCGGCCGGGTTCCGGTGGGCCGCGGCGCTTTTGAGGCGCACGTTGTTGCATCCAGACGGTTTGGGGGCGAAGCGGCAGCGGGCTGGGACGACGGGTCGGCGGAAAGAAAAAGCGGGCGAGCGGCGGAGACGGGTGCAGGGAAGTCCGGACCCGAGGATAATGTCGTACATGAGAATCCCCATCTTCCCGCTCGACACGGTGCTTTTTCCTGGAACGGCGTTGCCGCTGCATATTTTCGAAGAGCGATACAAGGAAATGATTGGCGAGTGTCTTGCGGGCGAGCAGCCTTTTGGCGTGGTGCGCGCGGAGCAGGACAAGATGGCGATCATCGGCTGCACGGCGAAGGTGGTGCGGGTGCTGGAGCAGTACGATGACGGGCGCATGGACATTCTGTGCGAAGGGGTGCGGCGGTTCGAGATCGACGGGCTGGACGATTCGCGGGAGTTTTTGCAGGCCGATGTGGAGTATTTCGACGATAACGGCGAGGGGTCGACGCGGAACGAGCGGGAAGAGTGCGCGGCGCTGCATTTTGCCACGCTGCAGCTGGCGGGGATGGATACGATGCCGTTGCATCTGGACCTGAACGGGCCGGTTGCATTCCAGCTGGCGGACGCGCTGCCGTCGGACCTGGGATTCAAGCAGCAGTTGCTGGGGAGCCGCTCAGACGCGGACCGGACGCTGCAGCTGCGGAACTTCTACAACGAAGTGCTGCCGAAGCTGAAGGCGACGCTGGATGAGGCATCCGGCGGGCTGATGATGTAACGGCGGCAAATCGAAGAAGCGGGCGGACGGAAATCCGCGTCCAAAAGAAGAGCCGGAAGAGATCAGAGGAGCAAAGATGGCAACTCGACAGAGCGGCCCCGCGGAGACGGGCCGGAAGACAGAGGTATCCGGGGCGGCGCATTTGCCGCAGACGCTAGGGGAGCTGCGCGCGAGCCGGGAGTGGAGCGAGACGCGGCTGCGCACGCGCAGAGTGAAGGACGAGCTGCGGGAGAACCTGATCGCCAGGCTGAAGGCGCGGGAGACGGTGTTTCCGGGGATTGTGGGATACGACGACACGGTGGTTCCGCAGATTGTGAACGCGGTGCTGTCGCGGCAGAATTTTATTCTGCTGGGGCTGCGCGGGCAGGCGAAGAGCCGCATTCTGCGGGCGCTGACGGCGCTGCTGGACGAGCAGACGCCCTACGTGGCGGGATGCGAGATTCGGGACAATCCTTATGAGCCGCTGTGCCGGCGGTGCCGGGATCTGATTGCCGAGCAGGGGGACGCGACTCCGCTGGGCTGGATGACGCGCGACGAGCGGTATGTGGAGAAGCTGGCAACTCCGGATGTGACGGTGGCGGATTTGATCGGGGATCTGGACCCGATTAAGGCGGCGCGCGGCGGGCACGATCTGGCGAGCGAGATGACGATGCACTACGGGCTGCTGCCGCGGGCGAATCGAGGCGTGTTTGCGGTGAACGAGCTGCCGGACCTGGCGGGGAAGATTCAGGTGGCGCTGTTCAACATCATGCAGGAAGGGGATGTGCAGATTAAGGGCTACCCGGTGCGGCTGGAGCTGGATGTGGCGCTGGTGTTCAGCGCGAATCCGGAGGACTACACGGCGCGGGGCAAGATTGTGACGCCGCTGAAGGACCGGATTGGATCGGAGATTCGGACGCACTATCCGGAGACGCTGGCGGAGGGTGTGGCGATCACGACGCAGGAGGCATGGACGGCGCGGGAGACGGGCGACGTGGCGGTGCCACCGTATCTGCGGGAGGTGATCGAGCAGGTGGCGTTCACGGCGCGCGAGGACAAGAAGGTGGACAAGCGCAGCGGCGTGAGCCAGCGGCTGCCGATTTCGACGCTGGAGCTTGCGGTTTCGAATGCGGAGCGGCGGGCGCTGCTGCATGGGGAAACGCAGGTGGCTCCGCGGGTGGGAGATTTGTATGCGGCGCTGCCGGGGATTACCGGCAAGCTGGAGCTGGAGTACGAGGGCGAAATGAAAGGCTCCGATACGGTGGTGCGGGAGATTGTGCGCACGGCGATCGGGAAGGTCTTCGACCGGTATTTTGGCGAGACGAACACGGAGCAGATTGAGCAGTGGTTCAACCTGGGCGGTACGGTGAAGATCAGCGACGATCAGGCGGCGAAGGCGACGGCGGAGGAGCTGAAGCAGATTCAGGGGCTGATGGAGAAGCTGAAGCCGCTGGGCGCGAAGGCGAGCGATCCGCCGGAGGTGGTGACGGCGGCGGCGGAGTTTCTGCTGGAAGGCATGTGCGCGCATCGGCGCATCAGCCGGAGCGAGGAGCGGAATTTCGCGGCGCAGAAGAAGCCGCAGGAGCGCACGGAAAGAGCGGAGTCCGAGCGGGATTACGAGCAGTGGCAGTCGCGGCGGTCGCGGCGGGGAAGCTTTAATTAGCAGATAGCAGATAGCAGATAGCAGATAGCAGATAGCAGGTAGCGATATGAAGAGCGTTCGGTATACGAAATTCAATGGCGATCTGGCGAGCGAAGTGGATCTGGAGGATCTGCTGAAGGCGCTGTCGGATTACCTGCTGGATTCGGGATTTCAGGACCCGTTCGCGGAATTTCAGGACCTGGACCAGACGATGCAGGATCTGCGCGAGGCGCTGCGGCGAGCGCTGGAACAGGGCGATGCGTTTGACGATGAGCTGCAGCAGAAGATCGATCAGATGACGGCGGAGGGCAGGCTGGACGAGCTGATCGACAAGCTGATCGAGCGCATGGAGCAGGAGAACTACATATCGACGGAGCAGGCGGAGCGGACGGGCGAGACGTCGCAGGCATCGGGGCAGACGGGCCAGGGCGAGAGCGACGCGCGCTTTGAAGTGACGGACAAGAGCCTGGATTTTTTGGGCTACAAAGCGCTGCGGGATCTGCTGGGGTCGCTGGGCAAAGCGAACTTTGGGCGTCACGACACACGGCACTGGGCGACGGGCGTGGAGACGAGCGGGGGATCGCAGCCGTATCAGTTTGGGGACACGATGAACCTGGACGCTCCGGCCACGCTGAAGTCGGCGATTGCACGGGAAGGGCTGACGCTGCCGCTGAACATCGAATACAGCGACCTGCAGGTGCATCAGTCGGAGTATCAAAGCTCGTGCGCGACGGTGGTGATGCTGGACTGTTCGCACTCGATGATTTTGTACGGCGAGGACCGGTTTACGCCGGCGAAGAAGGTGGCGATGGCGATGGCGCACCTGATCCGGACGCAGTATCCGGGGGATACGCTGTCGCTGGTGCTTTTTCACGATTCGGCGGAGGAACTGCCGGTGTCGCAGCTGGCGCGGGTGAAGGTGGGTCCTTATTACACGAATACGCGCGAGGGACTGCGGATGGCGCAGCGGATTTTGCAGCGGCAGCGCAAGGACATGAAGCAGATTGTGATGATCACGGACGGGAAGCCTTCCGCGCTGACGCTGCCGGATGGGCGGATCTATAAGAATGCGTTTGGGCTGGATCCGCTGGTGGTGAGCGAGACGCTGGAAGAAGTATCGCGGTGCAAGCGGCAGAACATCATGATCAACACGTTCATGCTGGCGTCGGATTACGGGCTGATGCAGTTTGTGCAGAAGGTGACGCAGATGTGCCACGGAAAGGCGTATTTTACGACGCCGGAGACGCTGGGCGAATATCTGCTGATGGATTACATGCAGCGGCGGATGAAGACGATTCATTAGTGAGCAGGCGGCAGGCGGCAGATGGCAGGCGGCGGTGTAGTGGTCAGCTGTCAGCCGCTTCGGTGGGCGCCTTGCCTGCCGAATAGCGGACGTGGAAGCCACGAGGGCTGGGGTGGAAGCCGGCTTCGCGGAGAAATGGCGCGAGGAAGTGCTGCTGGGCGGGCTGGCCGGAGATGGCGGCGATGAGCAGGCCGCCGTGGTGGCGGGATTCCGGATTCTGTAACTGTTCCTGAGCGTAATTGGAAAGAAATGCGGCGAGGTCGCGAGCGGCCTCGGAGCGGTCCGGTTCGTCGGCGGGGAGAAATGCGTGCATGGCCGGGTTATTGCGGCGGAGATACGCGACGAGCTCGCCGTTGCGGAGGATGACGGTGACGCCGACGGAGCGGGTGAGCGAGGCGCTGGAGTCCTGCGGCTCGGGCCAGCGGAGCGTGGCGCCCCAGGGGTTGGCGGGATCGGTGGCTGCGAGGGCGAGGATTTCAGGCTTTTGCGGACCGCTGGCGCGGAGGGAGCGGAGCAGATCGACGGCGGCGGCCTGGGCGAACTGCGCGCCTCCCAGGCCGGCGATGAAGTAGCCGCGGCGGACCTTGCCCTGGGCTTCGAGAGCCTTGAGGACTTCGTAGATGGCGCTGAATCCGCCGGGGAGGTTTTCCTGGGCGGCGGTTTCGCGGGTGACGATGCCGTAGCGGTGGAGGAGCTGCTGCGCGAGGCTGTGCGACCATGCGGTTTGCGCGGCGGGCGAGGTGCGGTCGGGGGCGGGGACGAGCGTCCAGCGACCCTGCGCGCTGGGTGGAGGGGTGCGGCGGGAATGGAAGGCGGGCTGATTGTGGAGGCGCTTGCCGGAGCGTGAGGTGTCGGGCTTTTCGATGTAAGCGCGGAGTGCGTGGAGGGTGTCGTTGGTGACGAGGCCGCGCCAGACGAGGGCCCAGAGGGCGTCAACGGTTTCGCCGGGATAGCCGCCACCGATGGCGTCGTGGAGTTGAGCGAAGAAGGTTGCGCCGGAATGAGTGAGGTGGGTGAGGATTTTTTCTTCGGTTGGTGAGAGGTTGTCGAGGGGGTGGTCGTCCCGCCTCCCAACATCCGGGAGACGGGGCATCCGCACTGTGGCGGCGATGTGGTCGGCGAGGTAGAGGGCGATGCGGCCGTCGCGGTCGCCGAGGGAGTCGATGCCGCACCAGACGATTTCGCCGGCGGCGATGAGGGTATCGAGGTCGGCGGGCGAGTAGCGGGCGATGCGGGCAGGGAGGATTTGGGATTCGAGCAGGGAGGCGGGCAGCGGCGCTCCCTGAAGGGATTCGATGGTGTCGAGGAGTGCGTCGAGACTGCGGCTGGGATTGCGGCGGCGGGTGACGACGCCCTGCCAGTGCGTCTGAAAGCGGGCGAAGAGGGATGGCGGGGCCGGCTCGATTTCCTTTCGTAACCGTGCGAGTGACCTACCGCGGATGAGGCGGAGGGATTCGGCGTCGCAGAATTCCTGGCCGGCGTTTCCGGGGCGGAATCCGCCTTCGAGAATACGGCCTTCTCGGACGAGCTGTTGCAGCGTGGTCTGAACGGGTTCGGGCTGGAGGCCGAAGCGCGCAGCGGCTTCGTTCAGAGTGAAGGGGCCGTGGGTGCGCGCGTAGCGGCGGACGAGCTCGAGGACGGGCGCGGCGACGGGATGGAGCAGCGATTTGGGCAGGCCGGGCGGGAGCGCGGCGGCGAGGGCATCGCGATAGCGCGCGGCGTCTTCGACGGCGATGAGGCGGGGCTGACCGGCGATGCGGAGCTCGACGACGCGGCGGGCGCTGAGCAGAGCTTTGATGGCTGAGGGCAGGCCGGGTGGGGCGAGGCGCTGGGAGATTTCGGCGCGGGCGAGATCGCCGAGGCGCAGGAGGAGATCGTGGACGGCGTCCGGCGAGGCGGCGCGGTGGGGCTCGACGAGGAGCTGGAGGTGGGCTTCGACTTCGGCGATGGATGCGGGGTCGAGGATTTCGCGGAAGTCGGCGTCGCCGAGGAGCTCGCGGAGCTGAGTCTGGTCGATGGAGAGCGCGGCGGCGCGGCGTTCGGCGAGTGGGACATCGCCCTCGTAGATGAAGTTGCCGATGTAGCCGAAGAGGAGCGAGGCGGCGAAGGGCGAGGGCCTGGGCGTGTCCACGACGTGGGTCTGGATTTCGCCGGCCTGAATACCGCGGAGGACTTCGAGGAGAGCGGGCATGTCGAAGATGTCGCGGAGGCATTCGCGATGGGCTTCGAGGATGATGGGGAATTCGGGATAGCGGGCGGCGACGGAGAGCAGGTCGGAGGCGCGCTTGCGCTGCTGCCAGAGGGGCGTGCGGACATTCATGCGGCGGCGCGGAAGGAGGAGGGCGCGGGCGGCGGCTTCGCGGAATTTGGCGGCGAAGAGTGATGTGGCCGCGAGCTGATGCACGACGAGATCGGTGGCGGCGGCGGGATCGGGAAAGAG
>DAHVZZ010000523.1:0-4134 GCA_027323785.1 Acidobacterium sp.
AAGCCGCCCTTGCCCCGCTCAAAGGCGACGAAAACTTCCTCTTCCTCCGCCAGGACCTCCTCGACCGCCAGATTATCGACGTACACGGCCGCAAGGTCGTCCGCGTCAACGACGTCAACCTCCGCTGGACTATCCGCGACGACGGCCGCGACCATCTCCGCGTCGCCGAAGTCGAAGTCGGCCTGCGCGGCGCCACCCGCCGCATCCTCTACGGCATCCTGCCCAAACCCGCCCTCCAGGCCCTGTTGCTCCGCCTCCCGGCCCGCGTCATCCCCTGGAATTTCGTCGACCTCATCGAGGTCGACCCCGCTCGCCGCGTCAAGCTCAAAATCGAGTACGAGCGCCTCTCCCAGCTCCATCCTTCCGATATCGCCGACATTCTCGAAGACCTCGCTCCCGCCGAGCGCGAAGCCGTCCTCCGTACCCTCGACGAGGACATTGCCGCCGACGCCCTGGAGGAAGTCGAGCCACGCCTGCAAAAATCCCTCGTCGCAGCCCTCGACGACGAAACCGCCGCCGGCATCGTCGAGGAAATGGACCCCTCCGCCGCCGCCGACCTCCTCGCCGAGCTGCCCGAGGATCGCTCCGAGGCCATCCTGGAGGAAATGAATCCCGAGGAGCGCGAGGAGGTCCGCGAGCTGCTCGAATTCCGCGAAGATTCCGCCGCCGGCCGCATGACCACCGAGTACATTGCCGTGCCCCGCAACTCCACCGTGGCCGACGGAATCCGCGCTCTTCGGGGCTTCGAGGGCGACCCCGAAACCATCACCGAAATCTACCTGCTCGACGAGAACGAAATCCTCCGCGGCGTCGTCCCCCTCGCCCGCCTCGTCCTCGCCCGCCCCGAAACCCGCCTCGAAGTCCTCGCCGAGCCGCGCGTCATCTCCTGCCGCGCCGACAAGCACGAGAACGACGTAGCCGAGCTCTTCGACAAGTACAACCTCCGCGCCCTGCCCGTCGTCGACGCCTCCGACCGCCTCGTCGGCGTCGTCGAAGCTGACCACGTCATCGCCTTCCTCCGCGCCCGCGGCTAAGCCTTATCGCCACCCTCTCCTCCGCTACCGTCTCCTCCGCTACCCTCTTCGTGCTAACCGCTCTTCGCTAACCGCCTTTTGCTAACCGCTTCTCGCTAACCGCCTCTCGCCAACCGCTTCTTGCCAACCGCTTTTCGCTAACCGCTTCTCAGCTAAAAAGAAAGCGGCGGCAGGCGCAAACCGCACCCACCGCCGCTCTGCATTCCGCTGTCAGCCTCTCGATGGCCGCCTTTTACTGCCTGCTGCCTGCTATCTGCTGACTGCTGCCTTCCCCTACACCCCAATCACGCCGCACAGCTCCTTCACGGCCGCCGCGCTCTTCTTCAGCGCCGCGTCCTCCTCAGCCGTCAGCTTAATCTCCAGGATTTGCTCGATGCCCCGCGATCCCAGCTTGCACGGCACGCCGATGTAGTAGCCGCTGATGCCGTACTCGCCCTCCAAATACGCCGCGCACGGCAGAACCTTCTTCTTGTCCCTCAGAATGGCTTCCACCATCTCCACTGTCGCCGCCGAAGGCGCATAGTAGGCGCTGCCCGTCTTCAGATGCTTCACAATCTCCGCGCCGCCGTCCCGCGTCCGCTGCACGATCGCATCGATCCGCTCCTTCGGCATCAGCTCCGTGATCGGAATCCCCGCCACCGACGAGTACCGCGGCAGCGGCACCATCGTGTCGCCATGTCCGCCCAGCACAAACGCCGTCACGTTCTCCACGGATACCTTCAGCTCCTCGGCAATGAATGTCCGGTAGCGCGCCGAATCCAGCACCCCGGCCATGCCGATCACCCGCTCGCGGTTGAACTTCGACTGTCGGAATGCCGCCTGCGCCATCGCGTCCAGCGGATTCGAAACAATGATCAGTATCGCGTTCGGCGAGTTCGCCGTCACCTTCCCCACCACGTCCGACATGATCTTGTAGTTCGTCGCCAGCAGATCGTCGCGGCTCATCCCCGGCTTGCGCGGAATCCCCGCCGTGATCACCACGATGTCCGAATTCGCCGTATCCGCATAGTCGTTGGTCCCCAGAATGTGGCAGTCCGTCTTCGCGATCGGCATCGCTTCCAGCAGATCCAGCGCCTTGCCCTGCGGAATCCCCTCCACCACATCGATCAGCACCACATCCGCCAGTTCCTTCGACGCAATCCAGTGAGCCGCCGTCGCGCCCACATTCCCAGCACCGACAATCGTTACCTTTTTCCGCATATTTCTCCTCTCATCCAAATCTTATCGTCATCCACAGAGAAGGCCGCCCGCATCGCGAGCGGCCCTGTTTTTTGCGGCGAAGCCGCGTCTGCCTGGACGGCCAGTCCCGGCGAAGCCGCGTTCGGCTGGACGCCCAGGCCCTACATGTTCTCGATCATCTTCGTTGCGAACTCGCTCGTCTTCACCTTCGTCGCGCCCTGCATCTGGCGCTCGAAGTCGTACGTGACGAACTTCTGCTGAATCGTCTTCTCCATAGACGTTTCAATCAGCTTTGCCGCTTCATGCCAGCCCAGGAACTGGAACATCATCACTCCCGACAGCATCACCGATCCAGGATTGATCACGTCCTTGTCCGCATATTTCGGAGCCGTCCCGTGCGTCGCCTCGAAGACCGCGTACCCATCGCCGATGTTCGCTCCCGGAGCAATTCCCAGGCCGCCCACCTGCGCCGCGCACGCGTCGGAGATGTAGTCCCCGTTCAGGTTCGGGCACGCCAGAATGCTGTACTCCGCCGGCCGGATGATCACCTGCTGGAAGATCGAGTCCGCAATGCGGTCGTTGATCAGCACCTTCTGCTTCCATTGCCCGTTCCCGTGCGACTTCCCGATCGAATCCAGCACGCCCTTCACTTCGGCGTACAGCTCTTTGCGGAAGTCCTCCGAGGCAAATTCCAGACCCGGCTCGATCATCGCCGCGTTCTGCTCCACGGTCAGCCCCGGGTTCGCTTCCACATTGCCCAGAATCCAGCTCTCCCGCTCCGTCACCACGTCGTTGCGAAACTCGTCCACCGCAACCTCGTAGCCCCACTCCCGGAACGCGCCTTCCGTGAATTTCTGGATGTTGCCCTTGTGCACCAGCGTGACCGACTTCCGTCCCGTCTCCAGCGCATGCTTAATGGCGTTCCGCACCAGCCGCTTCGTTCCCGTAATCGAGATCGGCTTAATGCCCACGCCGGAATCCGTCCGGATCTTCTTCTTCCCGCCCTTCAGCAGGTCGTCGTTCAGGAACGAGATCAGCCGCTTCGCGTCTTCCGTCCCTTCCTTGAACTCGATGCCCGCGTACACGTCTTCCGTGTTCTCGCGGAAGATCACCACATCCAGCTTCTCCGGATGCTTCACCGGGCTGGGCACGCCCGAGTAGTACTTCACCGGACGCACGCACGAGTACAAATCCATAATCTGCCGCAGCGCCACGTTCAGCGACCGGATCCCGCCGCCCACCGGCGTCGTCAGCGGTCCTTTGATCGAAACCCGCAGATCCGTCGCAGCCTTCACCGAATCCTCCGGCAGCCACGTCTTAAACTCGCGGAACGCCTTCTCCCCGGCGAAAATCTCAAACCACTTCACGCTCCGCTTGCCGCCGTAAGCCTTCTCCACTGCCGCGTCGAACACACGCTGCGACGCCCGCCAGATGTCCCGCCCCGTCCCGTCGCCTTCAATGAACGGAATAATCGGATGATCGGGCACATGATACTTACCATTCGCATACTGAATTGCTTCTCCGCCTTCGGGCAGAGCTACGCCGTTATAGGTCTTCTGCATGGATCTAATTCCTTATTGAGACGAGGTCAAACCTATTCCTAAAACTAACACCCGCAAAAACCCATAGTCCAGGCAGCGTCAACCGCCCAGCCCGCGGTTTCCACTCCAAAGTCACCACAGCCTCACGCCGCCCCGTTCCCCCGCACCATCATCGCCGCCACATACGCCGCCCCAAATCCGTTATCGATATTCACCACGCACACATTCGGCGCGCACGAATTCAGCATCCCCAGCAGCGCCGCCAGCCCGCCAAACGCCGCGCCGTAGCCCACACTCGTCGGCACCGCAATCACCGGAGCAGCCACCAGCCCGCCCACCACGCTCGGCAGCGCGCCTTCCATCCCTGCGCACACAATCAC